>JAZNXQ010000047.1:0-8199 GCA_045593945.1 Lachnospiraceae bacterium
CGGCTGATAAAATTACAGTTCACCGCAACAATCTTGTCACCATTAGTCAAAGCAAGCTGTGCCTGTGTAATTGCCTTTGCTCTCTTTGCTCTGGAGAGCTCCGGCTTTAACGGATATTCTAAATCCACGTTACAGTAGTTACCCATTGTAAGATTTTCGGTGCGCGTACCATTTCCGTCAAAATAAAACATCGTATAATTGCCCTTGGCACCTTGTGTCTGTCCGCGATTAACCGCGAGCACAACATTATACGGGTCTTTTGTAAGACCGATAAGATGCAGATTCTTACACTTAATCACTAAGCCATACGGAATATCACCTGTTGTCGCCTCTCGAATCGACTCATCATCCGGGTCATCAATCCAATATACATACGGAGCGATATACACCTTCATCGGCTCTTCTTCCGTACCGTCCGTAAACGCTTCCGCCGCCTCTGTAAAATCATTGTAAACATAATCATATTTATCTGCGACTTCATCACTTAAGGTCGCGTCAACATAGATTGCCTTTTCACCCAAATTAATTGTTTTATCATTATATATGATGTAATTCCCACCAAACACAATCGGATCATCTTTGTCAAGTGCTACATAGCCGTCCACACTTTTCTTGTCTGACTTATTCCCACAGGAAGCTATTGTACCCATTGCCAAAGCCGTTACCCCCACTGCTACCAGCATTGTAATTATCTTCTTTCTTGATTTTTTCAATTATTTATCCTCCAAAAATCTATCCCCATCTTCAAAGCGCAAGTTCTAGTTCGCTATTACACAACCTTCTGCTGCACCTGTCTCGTTTCATTAATTACTTTATTGATGTTTACTTTATAAGTATTCATGGTTTCCATAATGGCTTCAACTGCCTGCTTGTTAGTCTCTGAGCTTACACTCATCTCATCTACACTGTTCTTGAGTTTGGCAAAAATAGAATCTACCTGACCAACACTACTGTTCTGAGCCGCAATGTTATTATACAGCGCACCAAACTGCTCTGTAAGTCTTACAAAACTATTCTGAAGCTCACTCATAACAGTCACCGAGCCCTCCAGTGCACTGAAAGAACCATTTATCTGTGTTGCTGTAACATCAACCTGCTGATTTAACTGTTTTACTATTTCAGAAACCCTGTCAGAACATTCGTTACTGTTATCAGAAAGTCTTCTGACCTCCGTGGCAACTACTTCAAAACCGGCACCTGCTTCACCTGCTCTTGCAGCTTCTACAGAAGCATTAAGTGAAAGAATTGTCGTATTAAAGGAAATATCACTAAGCTGCTTTGAAACCTTGGCAATCTCCTGCATCTTTTCCTGCATAATTGCAAAAACTTTTTGTGTTTCCTTCATTGCATCGCTTACAACAGACATTTGCTTGGTCATCTCTTCAATATTGCCCTTGTTTTCCATAAGAACGATTTCAACATTCTTAACGCCCTCATCAAGTGCAACTATCTGACGACCGCTCTCTTTAATCTTATTCTGCACGTCTACGCAACAATCCGTCATATCCTTGGCACCTTGCAAAACTACCTCTGAACCCTTCTGAAGTTCCATACTGTTTATATCTATACTCTTAACGGAAGCCTCAAAGTCATTTTGTAATTCCTCTCCCATAACATCCATGGATGTTAACAACGCCTTCGCCGCATCAGCTTTTTCCGTGCTGATATCCATAAATGCACGTCCGCGTTTTATTGTCTGATAAAAAAGCAATGCTGCAAGATTAAAAATACCGACACACATAATATACTGCGACAAACTTTCCGTATTCTCCGGATGAATTATGTACATTAATACAAAAGCAATATCAATAAATACAATCTGAATCTTTGTGTATTTGGGCTCCATATAAAGTCCCGCCATACCGATAAGCGCGAGCATCATAGGAAAATCGTCACTGTAATATTCCCCACTATATAAAGAAATAAAGAAAACAACAAATACAAGTCCGATTGAAATCGCTATTTCCATTATTTCAGTTTTAGCGTTACGCTTTTTAAGTACTATCAGAACAATACCCAATACTACCATTACAGTCGCTATTACTCCGGCACCCTGCATGTTTTTGCCAATAACATTCTTAAGCAAAAAAATTGCTGAAACAATATATGCCACATACAGCATTAACTTAAAAATTGCCTTACGTGACATAGGTTTTTTGATTTTATTATTCCCTTCCATCTTATATACCTTCTTCTCCTTTATTGTATAGCATAATTATGCATTATACTTTTCCATTGTAACAAACACTCTGCTACTTTTCAAGTATTGTCAGAAAATTATTAAAAATAAAAACTCCCGGAACATTATGCGGTTATTTACCACATCTGTTTCGGGAGATAAGTCCATTTTGCCCTTTAAGACAGTCTATATTTATTTTACTTTCTTTGCTTCCTCAAGCTTCAACTGACGACGATTCTTAACATGCTCCGGCATAGGCTGAATATCGCCTGCAGCAGTAAGTGCCATCTTAGTCATCATCGGTCCGAAAAGCTCATAAATGAGCACTGCAAACAACGTAATGTTACGGATTAAATTACCCTGCTCTCCAAGCTGCATCGCTGTGGTACACATACCAAGAGCAACACCTGCCTGCGGCAAAAGTGTAATACCGAGATACTTACAAATCTGCGGTGCACACTTGGTTGCCTTTGCACTTGCAAAAGCGCCAAAATATTTACCAAATGAGCGGAATATAATGTAAACAATACCAATTCCTACAATAGCAATATCTGTAAACACGCTAAGTTCAAGCTCCGCACCGCTGATTACGAAGAACAACGCAAGAAGCGGCGATGTCCACTTGTCTGAACGTGTCATCATTTCCTCTGAGAGAGGACAAATGTTGCAGAAAATTGTTCCAAGCATCATACATACAAGAAGTGATGAAAATCCAACATGTACCGGTCCGATTTCAAACTTAAAGGTAGACAATGCAACTGTCATAACAACAAAAGCAATCGTCATGTTGAGACGGTTTGTATTGGAATTGAAAAGCTTCTCAAGCTGTGTAAGCAACCATCCCATGATTGCACCAAGCAAAAGTGAGCAGATGATTTCTACAATAGGGTTAACAATAAT
This sequence comes from Lachnospiraceae bacterium, assembly GCA_045593945.1. GTDB lineage: Bacteria > Bacillota > Clostridia > Lachnospirales > Lachnospiraceae > SIG300. Next base: position 3,080 of record JAZNXQ010000047.1, read on the forward strand.
TGATACGATATCAACACTTCCGCTTACCAAAGTCTTGGCAATACCGAAAGATACTGCGAACACAATCAAGCCTACTGCATCATCCAATGCAACGATAGGGAGCAAAAGCTTGGTTAAAGGTCCGTTTGCCTTGTACTGTCTTACTACCATAAGAGTTGCCGCCGGAGCTGTGGCTGTCGCAATCGCACCGAGTGTAAGAAGCTGCGGCAATGTTAATTTATCAGGCATTACAATATGTACTACAAAAAGTGCAAGATCAACAAACAATGTTGCAACAAGAGCCTGGAAAATACCGATAACAAATGCCTGCTTACCGATTTTCTTAAGTTCCTCGAGGCGAAACTCACTTCCGATAGAAAAAGCGATAAATCCAAGTGCCACCTGTGAAAGTACTCCAAGAGATTCCACTTCCTCCATAGAACCAAAGCCGAGTCCGTCAATGTGAAGTGCACCGAGGCAATACGGTCCGATAAGTACACCTGCAATAAGATATGCTGTAACGGCCGGAAGCTTAAAAGGTTTAAATGCGCGGGTCATAAGAAGGCCTGCAAGTAACGCGATTGATACTGATAATAAAATATTCATGTCCTTACTTCCTCTTCTTTTTATATAATATAATCTAATTCTAATCACACGGCATTTATAATACGCCTGTTTAAATTATATTGCAAGAGGAAAACTGTACAATTATTTAGGGTTTTGCGAAAATTTATTGGTATTTTTTTCAGTCGAAACTTGTCGCCTAAAACCATTTTACTGTTTAGCCCCAAAATGCTATACTTGAGCTTATGGGGGAGTATTACATAAGGTAAGTGGTATATGACGGGGTGTGTTGTATATCGCTTATTTTTTCTTCTCATAAACAAAGCCCCGCATCTACGCGGGGCCCTGACAATTCTATTTAATTACAATCTCTTCTCCGTTTACAATTAACTTAATGTTACTGAAGGTCACATCTGCATTTCTCGCTGCATACATACCGATGTATACATAATCCTTATCAAAATTGGTAAGCTTGAAATCAAATCCGCCTGAAACTGCTTCTTCCTCACCAATCTTAGTCGCATAACCGTCTGCTGTACCTGAAAGTGTCAAGGTTACAGTCTCTCCGGCATTATATGCTCTTGAAAGCTTTCCGCCGGACATAAGGCTTCCGTCTTTTCTTGCATAACCGTTATAACCGCCATCTGCCACCTTAAAGAATGCCGCATTAACACTGTCACCGTTGTAGTCCTTAGAATTAACATCAATATACATAGCATCTCTTACCATAAGACCAAATGCAACCTGATTATTGTTATCGAAAGCATTAATTGTCATATCCGCAGTTAAAGTAAAGCTTGCATCTGCCGGAATCTTATAATAATACATTGCAATACCGTCGGTAGATGAAGAAATCTTACCCTTATTATTGGCTACTGCGATATGCATGTTGCCGTTAGCATCTGTCTCCAAGGTCTGATTGGCTGTGCTTGGATTACCGCCCACATCACCAAATACAGTACCTTTAAAGATACCGTAATCCTGCCAGAGTTCACTCTGTTTCAAATCACTGCCGTCATATGTAGGCTCTACATAATTCGGATTAGAAACAAGTGTTTCTGCCTTTGTCGGAGCAGCGTCAACATTCTTTACAAACTCAGAAATACCCTTTAAATTTAAATCCTTTACAGCCTTTGCAAACATGAATGCGTTATACTTCGCACCCCAAATATTAGTGTGTGTATTATCTACACTATCGGGCTTTGATGAAGTCCATGCATGCAAATTCAAGGTCTCTTCTGCACCAAGACTATCATATAATGCCTTAGTAAGAGCTGTCATATCAACAACTGCAGTATCGGTATCCTTACCGAGTTTAACGATAGCAGCAGAATAATCTCCGCCTGCAAATCCATCACTGTCTGCCGTAATATGTAATAAAGAATCTCTCCATTCACCTGTTGCGGTACGTCTTACAATCGGTGTACAAAGAATAACCGTTACTCCCTTTTCCTTGGCAATCTTTACATACTTCTCATATAAATTGTTAGCAAAGCTTCCTGCTACAGTATAATCACCGTTAGGATTGGTGTATCTTGCTGCTTCTGCTTTTTCATCGTTATGACCAAATCCGATTACAAGAACATCTCCGCTCTGCATTCCGTTAATAAGAGTCTGATAATTAGCCTCTGTCAAAAAGCTAAGTGAACTTCTTCCTGACAAAGCAAGATTCTGAACCTCAAATCTCTCTGCCTCAAAATACTCCATAATCTGTGTACCGTAACCGTAACGGGGATAAAAATAATTATCCGTAAAGCTACATACCGTAGAATCACCGATTACCCACATAGTTGACTTGCCATACACGATGCTCTCCGGTTCTGTGGTAGTAGGTTGTTCTGTTGTGGTAGGTGCCTCTGTTGTAGTAGGTGCTTCTGTTGTCTGATTCATAGACTGCTGCTCCTCATTATTAGTCGTTGTATCGTCTGTAGTATCTTTCCCGCCGCATGCCATAAAAGCACTTGTAAGCATAATTACAGAAAGAAACAACGCTAACATCCTGGTTATTTTTTTCATACTGGTTCTCCTTTATTAAATATGTTTCTTACCAACTATCAGTATAAACTATAACCAGGATTTGGGCAATCGCTTTTTTCCATCATATCATTTTTGTTCTATTCCCACTTTCCTATTGGCAAGGTACCCCAGCAATATCACCAGAATATCATCAACCGGTCCCGGAATACAATCAATAGGAGATAAAACGTATGCAATAATAACTACACACAAAAGAATCCTTACAAAATTATTCATAACTTATTCTCCTTTCCGTTATCAGGTTGTCTTCTTATTCCCCTAAACACAGATACATCCTCAATTCCTAATCTTTTGCCGTACTCCACATTCTTTTCCAGCTTCTCTATTAAAATACACTCCCTTATTCTCTGCTCTATGCTCATTCCCAACCCTCCTCATAACAACCTTTATTTATACTCAAATTATAGAATACATCGTTTGAACAAAACATAGTTATAAATGCGATTTAGCATTCTTTATTTTGCTAAACCGGCGGTAATACAATATGTACTTCGCTATAATTAATAGTTTCGCTTTTTATAAATATAGTTTATAATAAAAAATGTAAATTATTTAAATTTACGTAATAATCAGTATTTCAGAAATATAGTAAAATATAAACGCAGGGAGAATATTATGGGACGTAAATCAACAAAAGAAAATAAGAATATTTATCAAACCAGTCGCGAAGCTGCCGATTTAACACGCGAGGCCGCCTCAGAACTGCTTGAATTTATCTCTTCGGACAGAATTGAAAAAATAGAGAACGAGAAATCCCTTCCTCATCCCGATGAGATTCTGGCAATGGCAGATTGCTACAAAAATCCTTCTTTGTGCAACTACTACTGTTCACACGAATGTCCCATCGGTCAGGAATATATCCCCGAAGTCAAATTTAAGGAGCTCTCTCAGATTACTCTCGAGATGTTAGCTTCCCTTAATTCTCTTGAAAAAGAAAAAAATCGTTTTATCGAAATCACTGTTGACGGCGAAATCTCCAATGACGAGATGCACGATTTTGAAAAAATTCAGGAACAGTTGTCGCAGATATCCCTGGCTATTGATTCTTTGCAATTATGGGTGCAGAAGGCTATAGCGGACGGGAAGATTGCGCGGTAAGGGATTATACATAAAATACAGTAGGGCATGTCATATCACACTACGATATAACATGCCCCTTTTATTACTTCTCTTGCATTTTTACTACATCTTCACGAAAATCTTCAACTTCCTTTTTTGCTTTTTCTATGTCTTTCTTATACAATTTACTTCTGGTATCAGTGTAAAAATCATATATATCAGAACGCATATCCGACCAATGGTCATAACATTCTGAACGTGCATCCGACCACAATTTATACTCAGCTGAACGCGCATCTGACCACTCAGCATATTCTACATCCTTCGGTCTGCTCGTTAAAACTCCGGAATAAAAGGCATCATAAATTTCATCAAGAATTCCGTCATAGATTCCGTCATAGATTTCATCTGCCGCATCATCATATATACATTCGTAAATCAACTCAAAGTCATCATACATATCATCCGTGGATTTTTCAGAGCCCAAAATCACATCTGCAAAATCCAAACTATATTCACACAATCTGATGCAAATGAGTTCCGAGGCTTCGTTTATTTCGTTGTAAAATGCTTCAACCCGGTCTGCATTTTTTACATAAGCCTCATAAGAATCAATGTCAGCACTGAGTATTGCAAATTTTTCTGAAAGAGCTGACAAGGTGTCTTCTATATCTTTTGACATTTTTGTATTGCTGTCATATAGTGCACTACCCTCTGTAATCGGGTTTAAAATTGCGTCAACATCTGCTTTTTTATTACTAAAGCCTCGCCATATATCAGAGTAAGTACCATATCCGTCGCTCCACGCATCCGAGTAAGCCTCATACATCTCAGACCAAGCATCCGAATAGCTGTTATACATTTCACTCCATGCAGCAGAATAAACGGCATACTCAAGTTCATCCGAAGCATCGCTTATTACATCATCACATTGATCATAAATATCCTCATAAATGTCGTTCCATGTATCATAGTAATCTTCCATACCATCATTCCATGTATCGTAAAATGTCTCCAACAAATCACTCCACTCAGAATAATTATCAAGTCCCTGCGCTGCTACAGCTCTATAAAAGTCATAACCTTTTTCTTTAAGTGTTGCATACAATGTTTCCGTTTCCGAATATGACTTACTGTAGAAATCTGAAACAGCAGTTTTATTTTGAGCATATATCTCGTACGAATTACCAATCTGACTAAGCATTTTCTCTGCATCATCCTCAAGAATCTGACATGCGCTTTCAATTTCTGTCTCTATTGACGAAAGTATCTCATCTAAGTTCTGATTTACCTGTGCAGATGTTTCTTGCGGAGTGGTTTCCTCGGGTGTTGTAGGCTCCGGAGTCGTGGTAGGTTCCGGTGTTGTCGTGGGCTCCGGCGTTGTAGTTGGTTCCGGTGTTGTGGTGGGTTCTGGTGTTGTGTCTTCAGGAGTTGTTTCATTGGGCGTAGTCTCCTTGTCCTGACTCTCCGTAGTTGTATTG
>JAZNXQ010000048.1:0-3885 GCA_045593945.1 Lachnospiraceae bacterium
GGCCTTATCAAAGCAATACATCGCCATACCAAAGAGAAATTCAAAGAATGACAATCTGCCGAATTCCGCCTCAAGCTCTCCGGCACATTTTAAAACAACTTCAAATGCCTCGGCAAAAAGCTCCTCGCCGACCATACGACCGTTTATTCTGATACGTTCTTCAATACGCACAAGATGCGGCGATGTAAAAAGGCCTGTATTTATCCCCGCCTTGGTCAGCACGGAATTCATATACGCACATACTGACCCCTTGCCGTTTGTACCTGCCACATGAATTATTTTTTTGTTTTTTTCCGGATTCCCAAGAAGCTTTAAAAGCATTTTTGCCGGTTCAAGCCCCGGCTCATGTGTAAACTTGGGAATATTCATCAAAAAATCAACTGCCTGTCCGTAATTCATACTTAATCCACCTTACTTTAACGTACCATATTACACCATATTACTGCAAGAAAAAACAACCGCAATTAATCGTCTATTTCGACAGTAATCGTCTTTGTTTCTTTGTAGGTTATCTCATTATCAGTCATATCCTGCCAGCTGTCGTCTGAGACAACAAGACCAAGCGCACCTATTGCAACGTCCTTATCTTTAAAATCTATTACTTTATAGTTAAAGCCTTCAGAATCTTCAAACCATGAATAATACTTATCCTTACCAAAACCGCTAAGTATCTTAAGGCGTACTTTTGTCGTCTCTATCGACACTGAAAAAGGCATGTACTTAAAGTCAAAGGAAGTCGTGCAGGAATCCTTCGCAACATTGACCCACTGCGAGCCGATAAGTGCTTCTATCTCATAGTCGCAAATATCGCCAACATGATTTCTGTGAAACTGGCCCGGCATATACTTAAGTCCTTCGACTTTCATGGGATTTTCCCAACAAAGTGTTATTTCAAAAGGATAACCACAGCCTCTTACCCAGAACATCCTGTCGGGACTGCATGCAAAAAGCGCTTCTTTCTGTTCATCTTTTATCTCTACATTATCTGGAAACTCTGCCTTAACATTGTATCTCTTAAGTGACAAGGTATCTGCAAAACATTTCTCCCACATACTCTCATCAAGTTCAAACTGCGGATTAAACTCATCCGATGCAGCATATTCAATAAGTGATTTAAAAAGCTGTGTTGCCGCAGGAGAAGTCTTGGATGCTTCCTTAAGGTCAGCACTCACAAACAAAAGCTTACCGCCAAATGCATTCGCTTCCCAAACCATTCCAAGTCTGTAACTTCTGTTCCAATCATCAATAGGCTGCACAATCGGGTTGAAATCCGCCGGAAATGCCTCGAGATTAAAGCCTTTTGCACATCTTACAATCTGCTCCCACTGCCACTCTTCATAGTACTCCGTGGGGAAATTCTTAAATGCAGGATGTCCCTTATCAATCAACAGGCCAAGCCCCCTGCTCCATGAAGGGCCCATCTGTGAATTCCAAAATACGGGAGTTGTGCCAAGACGCGGACAATTCCAATCAAGCACTGAAAGCGACGGCATATACACAACAGTTCTTCCCTCCGAAAGAGCGCTTACTGCCTCTCTGTATGCTCTTGTATAAACAACCTTATTATTATCTTCTGCAAACTGCTCAATTGTTCCCTCTTCCCCATAAAGCCAGAAGTGCCACTCGTTATATATATCCGTTCCGTCAATTCTTGCACGGATATCGTAAGCACCCGGTGTCGGCATACCCGCAAGATTAAATATCACATCTCCCACCGGAATATTTTTGCCGTTATTTATCTGGCCGAGTACAAATTCACCCTTTTTAAAGAGGCCTTTTTCTCTCTCATGCACTTCCCACTTAAGCGTACAGCCCTTAAGCGGTTCCTTTGCAAAATGCGCAAGTTCAAGTGATGCCTCAAAAGTCTCGGCATCAGTATATACGAACTTCGGCATACGAATAAGAATAACCGTCTCTGCGCAGGAACGCCTAAACTCTTCTGCGGTAATATAGCCCTTTTCTTCCCAAAAAGCATCAAGTACACCGACAAGCGCTGTTCCCTGTCCCAGATAATCATGCAAATCAAGAAGCTCAAACCCATATATCTTGTGCGTTCTAAAATTGGCCTCCAAATCCTCCTTGTACATCTGCGCCTGAAATTTGCCGGAAGCTTCCGCAAGTTCCTTATTTTTATCAAGAAGACCTTTTGCTTCGGCTCTTGCCTCAAAAACTTTATAGTTACCCGGCTTAAGATAACCGGTAAATTTATCTGCCACACTAAAATCAGGATAACTGCACCACTGTCCCAGTTCATGGCAAATAACAGGCTGCTTAACACCTTCAAGTGATGCTCGGTAATCCTTACCGTACCAGCCTTCCTTACCTCTTATCGTGCCTCCTCTGTGAGGTCCCTTTGCCGAACGGTGATAATACAAATAGTCATTATCCGTTATATCCTCCGAAGCGCACGGAAACGGCCAGCCGGACTGCATTGTATAAAGTCTTCTCGTATCATATGCCCTTACAAACTTAACCCACTCCATGAGCTGTCCGAACCAGCCGCCTGCCGGCTCATTGCTCGGAGAAAGCATCACAAAAGAAGGGTGATTACCAAAGCTTGATAAAATTCGCTTGGTCTCCTCCTTAAGCACAAGAAGCATATCGTTATCTTCCCTGAAGCAGTTCCACATGCCGCACTCTACCTGCAGATAAATGCCGAGCTCGTCGGCCGCCTCAAACGCTGCCTCCGGCGGACAATATGAGTGAAAACGCATGAAATTAAGTCCCCACTCTTTACAGATATTAAAGATTCTCTTCCACTCGTCCACACCCGTGGCAGGATGACCTGTAAGCGGGAACTCACCACCAAAATGTGTTCCTCTGAAATACGCCTGTCTGCCATTTACATAAAATCTGCCGTCATATGTCTCCAGTTTTCTAAAGCCAAATTTTATCTCTCTTAAATCAGCAAAGCCTGTCCCCTGTGAAGTTCCTTCGAGTTTTACGTTTATCGTATGAAGCACCGGTGTAAATTCATCCCATGCCTCTGCCGTCCTTGGATATTCAACATCCACCGAGAATTCGGACTTTGCATTTTTGATAAGATATTCTTTCTTTATGTCATTAACCGTTAAAGTAATCTTCTCGCTATCGTCAGATACCTTGTTAATAATACCCTTTACGGTTACTGTTCTTGTATCGTAATCAGGATATACCGCAACTTTATTTATGTAAACCGCAGGCATTGCACGGAGCTCCACCCTGCCGACAAGACCGTTCCAGGTCGCCGCAGTCGCATCAGTAATACCATGTCCGTCAGGTCTGTACGGCAACAAAAAACCGTTATCCACGCAGATTGTAAGGCGATGCTCTCCCACCGACAGGCAGCCAAGCGCAAACTCATGCGGTGCACAAAGGCTCATCTCTCCTCCGACATACTCATCATCAACCCACACCTTGGTATTCCATCTGGTACACTCTATAAAAAGTCTAAAGTAACAGCCTGCATCCTCCTCAGTGACCTCGAACTCCCTCTGATACCATGCTTTACCCATATAATGCTTGGGAGGCTGTGCGAGAAACGGCACATTAATACCTTCCTCCTGTGCGCCCTTATATTCCTCCCTAAGATACCACATATTATCATGCAAAGAAGACATCCAACATGTATCATGCGTGATGTCGTCCCCGTATCCTTGGGCCTGCATAATCCCCGGAATATTTATCTGATCCGTAAGCGTATAATGGAACCACTTGTCCTCCATTCCGCTTCCTCTTGGATCTTCTTGAAATCTCCATACTCCCGATAAGTCTGTTACTCTCATATAAGACGTCCTTTTCTTAATGTTTTAATAGTGTTATAATTCTATCATTTTTTACATATAAAAACAATGTCAAATACTTGGTCTTTTTTGTACAAAATACATTTTGTCGAATAATATTTTA
>JAZNXQ010000049.1:0-12954 GCA_045593945.1 Lachnospiraceae bacterium
ACCTTCGAATACCTGTCCTTCTTCGAACTCAGTAACGATAATCTCAATCATGTTAACAGCCTTATCCATCATAGCCTTGTCAGTTCCACATACTGATACAAAGCCATCATCTGTAATATCAATCTTAACCCCTGTCTGCTCAATAATGGCATTGATTGTCTTACCTCTCTGGCCAACAACCTCACCAATCTTAGCAGGGTCAATCTGAATCTGAACAATCTTAGGAGCGTAAGGACCAACTTCCGGTCTGGGCTCAGCGATTGCCTTAAGCATAACTTCATCAAGGATATACATTCTTGCTTCTCTTGTTCTTCTGATAGCTTCTTCGATGATTGCTCTTGTAAGACCGTGAATCTTAATATCCATCTGGATAGCTGTGATACCGTCTTTTGTACCTGCAACCTTGAAATCCATATCGCCGAAGAAATCTTCGAGGCCCTGGATATCTGTAAGTACTAAGTAATCATCATCTGTCTCGCCTGTAACAAGACCGCATGAAATACCTGCAACGGGCTTGCTAATCGGAACACCTGCAGCCATAAGTGACATTGTTGATGCACAAACAGATGCCTGTGATGTTGAACCGTTAGACTCAAATGTCTCTGATACTGTACGGATTGCATAAGGGAAATCTGCCTCGCTGGGAAGTACCGGAAGCAATGCTCTCTCTGCAAGTGCACCGTGACCGATTTCACGTCTTCCCGGTCCTCTTGAAGGCTTTGTCTCACCTACTGAGTATGAAGGGAAGTTATAGTGGTGCATGTAACGCTTGCTTACTTCGTTCTCATCAAGACCGTCAAGCTTCTGAGCGTCTGATAAAGGAGCAAGTGTTGTAACTGTACAAATCTGTGTCTGTCCTCTTGTAAACATAGCTGAACCATGTACACGGGGAACGATATCTACTTCTGCCGCAAGAGGACGAATCTGTGTGATTGCTCTTCCGTCAGGTCTCTTATGATCCTTAAGAATCATCTTACGAACTGTCTTCTTCTGATACTGATATACAGCCTCATCGATTAAGCCAAGCCACTCTTCGTTCTCTGCAAAAGCTTCAGCAAGCTTGTCCTTAATCTGGCGGATATTCTCTTCTCTAACCTGCTTAACATCTGTAAATACTGCCTCTTCCATCTGCTCAGGTGTTACAATCTCCTTGATTGCAGCAAAAAGCTCTTCCGGAATAGCGCAGCTTGTATACTCATGCTTAGCCTTACCGCACTCAGCAACAATCTTATCAATAAACTCAATAACAGTCTGATTAATCTTGTGAGCTTCAAAAATAGCCTCGATCATCTTGTCTTCAGGAACTTCGTTAGCACCTGCTTCAATCATGATAACCTTTTCTCTTGTTGAAGCAACAGTAAGCTTCAAATCTGATACAGCATTCTGCGCTGCATTGGGGTTAAATACGAACTCACCGTCAATCAAACCAACCTGTGTTGTTGCACAGGGACCGTCAAAAGGAATATCTGAAATAGCTGTTGCAATAGCTGAACCAAGCATAGCTGTAAGTTCAGGGCTGCACTCAGGATCTACTGACATAACCATATTGTTAAGTGTTACATCGTTACGGTAGTCCTTCGGGAAAAGCGGACGCATAGGTCTGTCGATTACACGTGAAGTAAGAATAGCATTCTCACTTGCCTTACCCTCTCTCTTATTAAAGCCTCCGGGAATCTTACCTACTGCGTAAAGCTTCTCTTCGTACTCAACGCTTAACGGGAAGAAATCGATTCCTTCTCTGGGCTTCTCTGATGCTGTAGCTGTTGATAAAACTACAGTGTCTCCGTAATGCATAAAAGCTGCACCGTTTGCCTGTGCGGCAACTCTGCCTACATCAACCGTAAGTGTACGGCCTGCAAGCTCCATACTAAAACTCTTGTACATATCTGTACCTCCTTATATATTTGCACCAATCGGAAGTACCGAAACTACTGAAAAATACACACACCCGTATGTCCTTTTCAGTGGTCTCGGGAATGCTCTTCCGACGGTATGCTTTTTACTTAAAACAGGGCGGATTGCTCCGCCCTGTTAAACGATAGCGGTAGCCGCATAGCGCAGCCTACGATATCGCAAATTATTTTCTGATGTTCAACTTCTCGATCAATTCACGATAGCCATCAAGATTTGTCTTCTTAAGGTAATCAAGTAAACCTCTTCTCTGACCTACCATCTTAAAGAGACCTCTTCTTGAGTGGTGATCCTTAGGATTAGCCTTTAAGTGCTCTGTGAGCTCTGCAATTCTTGTTGTAAGGATTGCAACCTGAACCTCAGGTGAACCTGTGTCTTCCGGAGTTCTTCCGTAAGCCTTGATTAATTCTGCTTTCTTTTCCTTAGAAATCATGTGTTTGTCCTCCTTTAATATATATGCCCTATGCTAAGTCACCGGTCGGAGTCGTCCGTGTGCCTGGCACGGGTTAAAATTAATCCGTATGAGTTTTTCCCATACGGACTAAATTGTAACATACATTATTTTGAATGTCAACACTGCTTTTTTAATTTATGTTAATCTGCTGATATCCTGTGCTCTTTATAATATTCCAAAAACACAGCCTTCGCAATCGGCACCGCGAACTCGCTTCCGGCGCCGCTCTCTTCCACTATAACACTGATTGCTATATCTGCCTTATCGTCGGTCATCGCATATCCAATAAACCATGCATTGGGCTTCTCTGCCTGCGTCTCAGCGGTTCCTGTCTTGCCGTAGCACTCGGCTTCAAGCGTATTCAAAGAATATGCCGTTCCTTCCGTTACACAACCGCGCATAAGTTCTCCAAGTATTCCGGCCTCTTCTCCTGTCATCCATGAGCCGTACACCTGCGGTGCATATTCAGTGATAACATCTCCGTTAGGTGCTGCTATATAATCAATCATATATGGTGTCATTACTGTTCCGCCGTTAGCTATACAACCCGCAAGCATCGCTCCGTAGAACGGTGTAATGGCCGTACCGCCCTGTCCGATCATCGTCTGGAGATATTCCCACTTAGGAGAATCCTCCGTAAGTGTAAAGCGATTAAGAAGCGAGGGGACACTTCCACCAAGCACAGCGTTCATTCCCACCGAATTACAGGTGTCTGCAATCTGCTTCCAAGTAAGTTCGTTACCGATAGCTGCAAAAGCTCCGTTACAAGACAGTGCAAATGCCTTTTCAAGTGAATTTTCCCCGTGAGACTTTCCGTGATAACAGCGAATCTTTACTCCTCCATCTTTAAAAAGTCCTTCAGAACAATCATATACGAATTCTCTCCATGTATCCGGATATTCCCTGATATAAGCAAGAGTTGTCATTATTTTAAATACCGAGCCCGGCTCGTATAATCCTTGGGTCGCTCGGTTTAACATTGCTGCATCTGAGGTCTCATCAACTGTTCCGTCCTCCGACACGCCTTCTTCGCTGACAAGCGTCTGCCAAAGTTCCGCAATATTATTCGGGTCGAAATCAGGCTTTGACACCATCGCAAGAATCTTACCTGTACTCGGCTCAAGTACAACAACAGCGCCCTTGTAATCACCAAGTGCGTCATATGCCGCCTTTTGAAGTCTTGCATCAAGCGTAGTGTGCACGCTGTTGCCCTCATCCTTTTTGCCCTTGAAATCATTCGCAAGCTTCTTAAAAAAGTTCGTCTTTGAAGTCAAAAGCTCATAATTCATGCTGTATTCCACACCGCTTTTACCGTGCGTATTGTAGCCCACCGTATGTACAAAAAGACTTCCGAAAGGATAGTATCTGATTTCATTCCCGTCTTCATCAATTATTGTCTCGGCAAGCACTTCTCCGTTACGGCCGTAGATTGTTCCGCGGCTTACTTTTTTGGCAAGCAAATCAATCCTTGTATTATAAGGATTATTGATTATGCTTCCGCTTTCATTTACCAGAAAAAACACAAGATATCCGATAAGAAGCAAAAACAGTCCCGCAAAAATCCAGAACACTCGCCTGAATTCTTTATTTCTTTTTGCCTCGAGCTCCTTTTTGCTTTTTCTGCCCCTTCTTGTTTGCTTCGAGGCTTGCTTTTCGTTCAGCTTCGAGTTTTTGTCGTAAGCGTTCCTGTCTGCGCTCTTCTTTTTCTCTCTCAATCTTCTCATCCTCGTCACGCTTTAAAATTATAATCCCCTGAATAATCGAAAACATCGCAATTGTACCAAGGAGCGAACTGCCACCATAACTGATAAGTGGTAATGTCACACCTGTTGACGGAATAAGCTTTATCGCACCGCCAATCGTAATAAACACCTGTATACCGTAAGTCGCTCCGAGTCCAAGTGCCATGAATCTGTAGAAATTTCCATAGCTGTCCATCGCCGCCTTAAAAAATCTGCGCACGCAAAGGAACGTTATTATTATTACGCAAATCGCTATTACGGCTCCGAGTTCCTCGCATATCGCTGCAAATACAAAATCCTCTTCGACTACGGGTATCGTGCCCGGCGAGCCTTTATAAAGACCGAGGCCGAACCACCCTCCGGTCGATATCGAGAAAAGTGACTGTGCTACCTGATAACCTTTGTTCTCAATTACACTCCACGGGTCCATCCACGCTGTAACTCGCGTCTTAACATGGTCAAACAAAGTATATGCAATATACGAAGCTGCCGAACCTCCGATGAGCCCTCCGAACAGATACAGCGCATTGCCGGTCGCAATATACACCATCACCACATACACTATCGCATATATAAGAGCACTTCCAAGGTCCCTTGAAGCAACAAGAATCAGCACATGCGCTGCCGCCATAATCGAAGTTTTAATCACCTGCGAAAAGCTCGCTCCGTGCTCAAACATTGCCGCCACAAAAAACACGAACACTATCTTTACAAATTCAGACGGCTGAAATGCTATATCAAAAATCTCAATCGAAAGCTTGGCTCCGTATGTGTTCTCAGCAATAAGAAGCACCAGAAGCAAAAGCCCGATTCCGATACTTCCGTAAAACCATGCCATTTTACGAAGCAATTTAAACTTACTCATTATAAACGGAATAAGTCCTGCAGCCACCGTACCAAACACCAGAAGTTCAAACTGTCGTACTGCCTTATTAAATGAAAGTCTCGTAAGTATGGCAAGTCCTATCGTAATCAACGTACTCATATGCGTAAGCAATACAATCGAGCCTTTTGAATACATTATACGGAAAAGCACAAACAAGAGCGCCATATACACAATCTGTGCCAGATAAAACCATAGTATCTTGACTTCCATTGTCATGATATAAGCCGTAGCACTCATAAAGAATTGCAAAATAAACATAAGGCCAATGAGCACATATGCATACGGATTCTTAGCACGGTTATCCTTATCGCGCACGAGTCCTATTGCAATGACGGTATATGTCACCATAAGAAGTATCGTCCCGTACCTTAACAATTCCGAAACTATTTCTGTCAAAAAATCACCCTATTCCCCGTTTGAAATGTCCCCTTGTAAAATCTGCAAGTTCTTTTTCATCGGAAGCACCGTGTACAAACACATTCACAAACTTCCTTGAAACCTCTCTTGCCTCTTCTAATGTCTCTGTTGTAAAATCAATCCTTATTCCTGCAGGTGATAACATTTTGATTTCCTTTGTCATCGTAAGCAAAGATAAAGGCTTACAATTATATATTTTATTATAACATACATTACAGTATCTTTTTATAGGAAATACGTTATTCATACGGTCGGTAAGCTGCTCGTGTACACCTGTCTTTCCTGCACATATGCCCTTGGTTGTCTTTGTAACACACTGTGCCGAAATCATCATCGGAATACGCCCGTATGCAACAAGTATGCCATTCTTTGCACCAAGCTCGCAAAGTTCCCTGAAATTAAGTTCCACAGGAAGCACATATCCCTCAGTGTTGTACTTATCAAGAACTTCTCTGGAACTCTTGTTATATGCATACATCGTGTAATCCTGCAGAACCGGAAGCTTATTGCCGCGTTCCTCAAGATAAATTAAATTCTCGAGATTACGCACCATAAAGCCGGTCGGCTCCGCCGCAATGATATCATTGTACATATTATCAAACTGCTCTGCCGCTTTCTTTCTGAAAATATGCGGCATCGCAATATATATCTTCTTACCGGCCATCTTACAAATACTGATTGCCTTAAGGATGTCTTCCTCAGATAAAGATGCAGTATCAAGATAAAAACCGTCGTATTCTGCAAATTCCGCAATAAGCATCTGAAGAACACGAATATCTTCGACATAGGCGCACATAGGATATGTGCCGTGAGATTCTTCGGTTGACAACAATTTATTATTTGTCTTATCTTCATGTTCTGCCATGTCAATATTAGCAGCATCTCTCCTGAACTCCCTAAGAAGCTCTTCTTTAAGCTTCTCGATAGCCGCTCTTCTTAAGTTGTTAAGCTCTGTCACGCTTATAAAACTTGCATTATCAGTAAATACCTGCGGAGCTTCCTTCCATGCAAATTCTGTCGCGCCAAGTTTGTTAAGCTGTTTTTCAATCTTTTCAACAGTCATCGGCTGGTTCTGTGCCGCCTGTACAACTTCTCCTTCTACCGACACATCATAATTCTTGTACTTAACACGCATGCTTACAGGCTGTCCAACATATACATATGCCTCGCCTGTAATCTGCATTTTCTCTTGCGGAGCATCAATATATCTGCTTCTGATTCTTGCAAATAGTTCTTCATTACGACCCTTTTCCTCGCTGTCCTTACCCTCGGTAAACACCATGTCCTGCCCATTATGCTTAAGATAATAGCCTGCAGTAAAACCTCCGCGATTGAACAAATCAAGAAGAATCTGCTTGTCCTTTTGCGACACACTGTAATCCTTCTCTCCTTTTGCAAGATACAAATCAAGATACTTCCTGTATATGCTTACAACACCTGCCGTGTACTCAGGCTTTTTCATACGCCCTTCGATTTTGAGCGAAGTAACTCCCGCCTTAATAATCTCCGGCAAAATATCTATCGTACACAAATCCTTAGGACTGATAAAATATCCGTTTCTTCCGTCAGAATCCTTATAAATCATACGGCACGGCTGTGCACAACGTCCCCTGTTACCGCTTCGTCCGCCTACCATACTGCTAAAAAGGCACTGTCCCGAATATGAATAACACAGCGCACCGTGAATAAAGCTTTCAATCTCAAGACTACTGTTATTCCTGATATCCTGTATCTCGTCAAGCGACAGTTCTCTTGCCGTTACAACTCTCGTTACATTATTCTGTTCTTCAAGGAACTTAGCACCAAGTCGGCCCGTAATCGTCATCTGCGTGCTTGCATGTATAGGAAGAAGCGGAAAATGCTCCTGTATAAACTTCATGACACCGAGATCCTGCACTATAACCGCATCAAGCCCCTGCTTATAAAGCGGCTCAAGATAAGCATATAACTGTTCCTCAATCTCGCTGTCTTTAAGAAGCGTATTAACCGTAAGATACAGCTTCTTACCGCGCAAATGCACATAATCAATAGCATCAAGCAGCATATTGTCATCGGGGTTATCCGCATATGCCCTTGCTCCAAAAAGCTGTCCTCCTATATATACGGCATCGGCACCTGCCGCAATCGCCGCCTGCATTGTCTCGTATGAACCGGCCGGAGCCAGTAATTCAATATTTTTCTCTGTCATCATAATTTCTCCTAATTGTAAGTGCCTTGCACCGCAAGTCGCTTGAAAACACTGTTTCCCTTAAGATAAAAAGCGTGCCACAACTTACATTCTGACACGCCCAAAATTAATTCTTCTTCTGTTCTGAAATAAGCTCTGTCTCAAGCTTAACTATCTTCTTCTCATACTCGGCAGCTTCCTTACGGAACTTCTCAATCTCCTTCTCAGCTGACTCTGCCTTAATCTGGAGGCTGATAAGATCATGCTTAAGCTCGTAAAGTTCCTTATTCTTATCCTCAAGTTCAAGTTCAAGCAAGTCTGCCTGCTTCTTCACCTTATAATAATCGTCGGCAATATTAAGCTGTATAAGTATGCTCTGAGTCTCTTTGTTCTGTCTTCTGAAACCGTCTTCCTGCTTCATCTCCATAATCTTGTTATTGATGTATGAAGCAACCTTATTAAGGTACTCTTCTTCTTCATAACCGCTTAATGTGAACACCTTGCCATCTATCAAAACCTGTGTATTATTCTTTGCCGGCATTAATATATCCTCCAATTCGTAACTCTTGCCTCTATTATAACTAATACACGCAAAAATAACAACCTGTTTTTTGAATAAATTAGTTATTTAGTACCAATTGTATTAACTTACGGATTAACTGCACATCCCATATGCAAATATCCAGATTCTGTGACAATTCGACCGCGCGGTGTTCTCTGTATAAGACCGTTTTGCAAAAGATATGGTTCAATTACATCCTCTATTGTCCCGGCATCCTCTCCGAGTGCCGCCGCTAGTGTATCAACTCCGACCGGTCCGCCACCAAATTTATCAATCATCATAAGAAGAAGTCTGCGATCACTCTTATCAAGTCCGAGCTTATCAACCTCAAGCAAATCAAGCGCAAACTTTGCAACCTCTTCAGTAATAACACCGTCGTATTTAACCTGTGCAAAATCCCTGACACGTTTAAGAAGTCTGTTGGCAAGTCTGGGAGTTCCTCTCGAACGTCTTGCAAGCTCCTTAGCTCCGTTCTCATCAATCTCCACCTGAAGCACCTTGGCAGAACGAAGAATAATCGCTTCAAGCTCCTTAGGTGTATAAAACTCAAGTCTGTGCATAACTCCGAATCTGTCTCTAAGCGGAGCAGTAAGAAGTCCCGCTCTCGTCGTTGCACCAACAAGTGTAAACTTCGGTAAATCAAGTCTGATGGAACGCGCCGTGGCTCCCTTACCAATCATAATATCTATCGAATAATCTTCCATGGCAGGATACAAAACTTCCTCAACCTGACGATTAAGTCTGTGTATCTCATCCACGAATAAAATATCGTTATCTTTAAGATTATTAAGAACCGCTGCCATCTCACCCGGCTTCTCAATTGCAGGCCCCGAAGTAATCTTAATATCTGTGCCCATCTCGTTAGCAATAATACCTGCAAGCGTAGTCTTACCAAGTCCGGGCGGTCCGTACAAAAGCACATGATCAAGTGCCTCGCCTCTGTTCTTAGCCGCCTCAATAAATACCTTAAGGTTCTGCTTAGCCTTCTCCTGTCCGATATAATCATCAAGCATCTGCGGTCTCAAATGATTCTCGGTCCTTATATCTTCTTCAGTTAACTCCGTAGTAATTATACGTCGATTCATAATGTCCCCACTATATTATTTTTTTCAAAGCATCTTTTAAAAGCTGCTCCACGGTTGTATCTGCAGTAATCTCGACCTTGCCGACCGCTTTGGTTGCCTCTGATAATGAATAACCAAGTGATGCAAGTGCCTGCACCGCTTCCGAGCGGATATCCTGGTTAACCGTTTCCATCATCTCAACGCCCTTGGCCTTAGCAGCAAGACTCTGTTCAAATACATCCGATAATTTGAGCTTGTCCTTAAGCTCAATAATAAGTTTCTGTGCTGTCTTACTTCCGATTCCCGGTGCTTTCGCAATCGTCTTCACATCATCTGCAAGAATAGCAAATCTAAGTTCGTCCGGTGTAATAGCCGACAGAATTCCAAGTGCACCCTTAGGCCCAATTCCGTTAACACCTATGAGCAATTTAAAAATATACAAATCTTCTTTGGTAAGGAATCCGTACAAATTAACAGCATCTTCCCTGACATACAAATATGTGTGAATCTTAACTTCATTGCCTACCGGCGGTAGTTCCGTAAGCGTCGATACCGGCACTGCTATCTCGTATCCGATACCTGCACACTCAAGCACTATGCTCTGCTCCGTAACATCAGTAAGTTCACCTTTTATGTAAGAAATCATTAGAAAATCTCCTTATTTCAAAACCACACTCTGCGTAGTCTTATTCTCTCTGAATGACAATTCAGCGTCAATCATATCCTGCGCCGTAACAGTATCCGGCACCTCAAAAAGCATAAATGCCATATTCATACTTTGCGGTGCAAGCGGTGCATTCCAGGTTCCAAAGTCATTGCCCATGGCAGAAAGCATGGATTTATAATTCTCACCATTTGCCAAATGCAGACGATACACTATATCTCTTCCGAGAAGATTGCACTCTGCCTGTTCACCAGATGTATTCTGAAGCACAAAAGCCAAAGCAATAAACTGTTTACCCTTCTTAGGTTTAAGTGCAATTAATTCAGAAGGATCATTCGGATACATGCTGCAAAGTTCATATCCCGAATACTGCACAGACACATTCGCAATCTGTAATATATCATCAAGTGTCTTAATCACTTCCGGCTCATCCTTCTTAGTGGTTGTCTCCTTAATGTCTATATCACCCGGTGTCGTTGTCTCCTGCGGTGTTGTCGGATTCTGAGGTTTATTGGTTGTCGGCTCAAGCCTGTCTATCTCATCTCTTATCTGAGATTCAAGTTCTCTCTCGGCTATAATCCTGTCAACTTCATCACTTGGCAAAAGCTTATTTTTATAATCGGCTGAATCTCCCAGCAAAGCATATGCCGCATATTCCGCAATCTTATCATGCTCACTCGCTGTCAAATCAAGCTTATACGCACTACAGCCAAAAAATATTGCCATAGTTAAAATGCTCATAAGAAGTAAAATTATTTTCTTCATATAAACCTCCTAATCCATTCTATCCTGTGAATCAAGTTCAAACCAGAATGTCACTCCGTCTTCTGTATTATATACTCCGCATTCCCTGTTATGTGCATCCATAACAGCCTTTACAATAGAAAGTCCTATACCGTTACCGCCGTACTCTCTCGTTCTCGCCTTATCCACTTTATAAAACTTAATCCAAATCTTATCAATATCTTCTTCCGGTATGTTATTACCCGTATTATGAACGAGTACTCTTACAATACCATCCTTTTGTTCAAGTGTTATCGTAATAACCCTGTCAAAGCCTACATGATTAAGGGCATTGCTCAGATAATTCGTAATAACCTCTTCAATCTGATATTCATCCGCCCAAACATATATCGGCAAATCCGCTGTAAAATTAACTGTAGCTTCCTTCTGTTTAATCTTAATATCAGCTGCCGAAATAACCGCCTTTATAACCTGAACGACGTCAAAACGTTCCATCTGCACCTGATTCTGTCCGAATTCAAGCTGATTCAACTCAAGAAGTCTCTTAACCATCCTACTCATCTTGTCGGCTTCATCCATGATAACCTCGCAGTAAAAATCACGGCTCTCCGCATCATCATTGATACTCTCATGAAGTCCTTCTGCATATCCTTGAATAAGTGCAATCGGGGTCTTAAGCTCATGCGATACATTCGCCAAAAATTCTTTACGCATCTCATCTATCTGAATCTTCTGCTCGATATCCTTCTTAAGCTCATTGTTCGCTGTCTTAAGCTCCGAAATCGTAGACTCAAGCTTATTCGACAACTTATTCATACTGCTTCCGAGAACACCAATCTCGTCCTCATCATCCCGAGTATATTTTACATTAAAATCGAGATTTGACATCTTCTCAGAAATATCTGCAAGCTCCAGAATAGGTTTTGTAATCCTCCTTGTAATAAGCCACATAACAAGACAGCTTATAAGTATAACTCCCACACTCACATATGCAAAAAATGTATTGGAAAGTGCAACACTCTCTTCAATGCTCTCTACCGGACTTCGAAGAATCAAATAATAATTTCCCTTCTGAAAATATCCCCACAATTCCAGATAATTCGTATTAAAACGGTCATCGTTATTAATTACTACAGTGTATGAATCCGTCTCCTTAAGCACTTCGGCTCTCTCGTCCTTTATTCCGAGCAAATACATGCTAAGTCTCGATACAAGCATATCCTGTCCCTTAACATTAGTATAAAGCGCCCTGGCATTGCTGTCCACAACAAGATAGTCAATAACATATCGCTCACTCATCTTCTCGAGTTCATAATTAACATTCTCTTCTTTGACCTTCTCTGTGAGATAATTCTCAATAGCAAAGTAAGCATTTTCAATATTCTGCTGTTTTTCAAACATATAATACTTCTCAAGAAAAGTATTATTGATAATCCAGCAAACCACAAGCGCACCGGCAATCATAAGCACAATGGCAAGCGTCCACTTCGTACGGATAGAATGTTTCATCAATTATCAACCTCGAATGTGAGTTATGTTGCAAAAAAATACAATGTAGCAGCTACATAAACTACCACATTGTAATTTTACCACATTTTTTTGATTTTCTCAACAATAGTGTGTTATTTCACATAATTTTCACTTAAAAACTTCACCAACAATTCCCACACTTTCTGCTTTCTAATTTGGGTTTTATATCTCTTGAATATTGTTCTGCTTCTTCGTAAGTATCAAAATACTTCGGATTGGTCATAGCTTTTTCACCATCTCCAGTTGCAGAGCATGCCCCAACCATATGTATTTTCCCATTCTTCATATTAACTGCATATGCTTTACGTCCGTCTGTTGTAGGTGGTTGCGTTGTTGTCTCTCTTGTAATTACCTCTTGTGTTGTAGTTTCTTTTTCTGTAGTTGTCTCTTTCTTAGCAGTTGTTTCCTTCTGTTTTTCAGTCTTTTTCTTTGTTGTAGTTTCTACTTCTTCCGGAGTTGTTTCTTCCTCGAACAAATCCTTGCCTAAAAACGATTTTTCTGTTTTCACTTTATCAGAATCATCATTATATTCTTCTGTACTTTCCACGCATCCGAACATCATTAAACAAAACATTAAAAAAAATATACATTTCTTAAATGTTTTCATAAAACAATTCCTCCTCGGTAATTTTCGCATTCTACACATTACTTCCAACAGTTACCGCACTTCCTCTTTTGAAGTTTTGAATCAATACGTACAGAACGGGCTTCTGCTTCTTCATAAGTATCAAAATAAATCGGACTTGTCATCGCATTCTTTCCATTTCCAGTTGCATTACAAGCTCCTACCATATGTATTTTACCATTTTTACC
>JAZNXQ010000050.1:0-6769 GCA_045593945.1 Lachnospiraceae bacterium
TCACAGCCGCTCTCCACAAGTTCATCAATCATTGCATAAACATTCTCTTCCGTAATGTATTCTTTACAAACTATCTCCAGATTAAGTTCCCCGGCAGTTTTCTCAAGCCCCTCATAATGAGACTGACACCAGTTCTTATCATCTTTACTTCCGTTTAAAAGAAGACCGACCTTGGTAGTTTTGTCCGTAACCTCCGTATCCGCCTCTTTAATTTTAATTACAAATATTCCCGCTATTATCGCAATAATAATGATTCCTGCTATTATACAAACTTTTTTCATATGTAACTCCCTGAAATTATATATGTTCTATTTAAGCTACTATTTTATAATATAACAAACGTGTCCTATTCTCAACATTTTTATTGTCTGTGGCGCATATTTCTGACAAAAAAAGCAAAACAAAAACACCGCTCATAAAAAGCGGTGTTTCGCTGATTTTATAATTAAAGAATATTCACTCCGTTAGCCTCTGCCTTATCAAGCACATCCTGTGGCCATATTGAAGACTGAACCTCGCCGATATGTACACGTCTCATAAAGAACATACATATACGCGACTGTCCGATACCTCCACCTACTGTATAGGGAAGTCTGCCTTCAAGCAATGCCTTCTGGAACGGAAGCTCTGCACGGTCTTCACAACCCGCGATACGAAGCTGCTCTCTAAGCGCATCCTCATCAACTCGGATACCCATTGATGAAAGCTCAAGACCGATATCAAGAAGAGGATAATATACAAGAATATCTCCGTTTAACTTCCAGTCATCATAGTCCGGTGCTCTTCCGTCATGCTTCTCTCCTGAGTTAAGCACTCCGCCAATCTGCATGATAAATACCGCGCCGTTTAACTTAGCAATCTTGTGCTCACGCTGCTTGGAAGTACAGCCGGGATACATATCCTCAAGCTCCTGAGAAGTAACAAAAGTAATCTTCTCCGGCAAAATCGGTTCGATAAAGCTGTACTTTGAACAGATATAATTCTCCGTATCTTTAAGTGCACTGTATACGTCATTAACAATGCTTTTAAGAGTGTCAACATTTCTCTCAGACTTGTCGATAATCTTCTCCCAATCCCACTGGTCAACATAGATTGAGTGGATATTATCGGTCTCCTCGTCTCTTCTGATTGCACTCATATCCGTGTAGAGACCTTCGCCCTTGTCAAAGCCGTAATCCTTGAGTGCCATTCTCTTCCACTTAGCAAGCGAATGAACTATCTCAACCTCTGCATCGTTCTGCTCCTTGATACCGAACTTTACAGGCCTCTCAACACCGTTTAAATTATCGTTAAGACCTGAATCCGTCTTAACAAAAAGCGGTGCCGATACTCTTGTAAGGTTAAGGGCTTTTGCAAGTGCTCTCTCAAAGTAATCCTTTACTTCTTTGATGAGTATCTCTGTATCTTTAATCGACTGCGGGCTTTTATAGCCTTCAGGAATATAAATTGTTCCCATAGTTTTGCTCCTTTTTGATATAACAATATTATTCAGAGCCCAAGCTCAAAACAATTACAGGTCACAGTTGTTAACTGTTCTCGGGAACGGAATTACGTCACGGATATTACCCATACCTGTAAGGTACATTACGCATCTCTCAAAACCAAGACCGAAGCCTGCATGTCTTGCAGTACCGTATTTTCTAAGGTCAAGGTAGAAATCGTAATCTGCCGCATTAAGTCCGAGTTCCTCCATACGCTTAACAAGCTTGTCGTAATCGTCCTCTCTCTGGCTACCGCCGATAATCTCACCGATTCCCGGTACAAGACAGTCCATAGCGGCAACAGTCTTACCGTCTTCATTAAGCTTCATATAGAATGCCTTAATATCCTTCGGATAGTCTGTTACGAAAACAGGACGCTTAAATACTTCTTCTGTGAGGTAACGCTCATGCTCTGTCTGTAAGTCGCAACCCCATGAAACTTTATAATCAAATTTGTCGTTGTTCTTCTCAAGAATCTCGATAGCTTCCGTATAAGTAACATGACCGAATTCTGAATTGGCAACGCCTTTAAGTCTCTCGATAAGTCCCTTATCAACGAAATCATTGAAGAACTTCATCTCTTCGGGAGCATTCTCAAGTACATAGTTGATGATGTATTTAATCATGCTTTCTGCAAGCATCATATCATCCTTCAGATCCGCAAAAGCGATTTCCGGCTCAATCATCCAGAACTCTGCAGCATGTCTTGTTGTATTGGAATTCTCTGCACGGAAGGTCGGTCCGAATGTATAAATATTCTTAAATGCCATCGCATAAGTCTCACCGTTTAACTGACCGCTTACGGTAAGGTTAGTCTCTTTGTTAAAGAAATCCTTTGAAAAATCAACCTTGCCGTCCTCTGTCATCGGAAGGTTTTCCATGTCAAGAGTAGTTACTCTGAACATCTCGCCTGCACCCTCACAGTCACTTCCTGTAATAAGGGGAGTATGAACATATACGAACTCTCTCTCCTGGAAGAACTTGTGAATAGCATATGCAATAAGCGAACGTACACGAAATACTGCCTGGAATGTATTGGTTCTGGGACGTAAATGTGTGATTGTTCTTAAATATTCGAAAGAATGTCTCTTTTTCTGCAAAGGATAATCAGGTGTTGACTCACCTTCAATAAATACCTCATCTGCCTGAATCTCGAAAGGCTGCTTTGCCTCGGGAGTAGCTACGAGTGTACCTGTTACGATTACAGCTGCACCTACATTAAGCTTAGATACTGCCTCGAAATTATCCATCTTGTCATGATATACTATCTGTAAAGGCTCAAAAAATGTACCGTCATTCATAACGATAAAGCCAAAGCTCTTAGAATCACGAATACTTCGAATCCAGCCTCCTACTGTCACTTTCTGATCAATATATTTGTCTTTGTTGCGGAACAAGTCCCTTACGCTTACTAACTGTTTATCCATAATATCCTCCTTTTTTACATACATATATTAACGTACCAAATTTTAGGCAAAGTGTCAATGAAAAGTGCCAATATTGCATGGTTTTGGCGACATTCTCTACCGGTTAAGTTCAGCAATCATTATCTTATTAATCATCTCCGGATTGGCTTTGCCTTTAAGCCGCTTCATACACTGCCCAACAAGAAATCCCAGTACCTTTGTTTTTCCTGCCCTGTATTCTTCTACGACAGTTGCATTTTCTTCAATTACTTTTTTCACAACATCCCCTATGGCCGAAGCATCATCTATCATTACTAAGTTGTTCTTAATAATATAATCGTTTACGTCAAAATTATCCCCGTCCGCAAAAACATGCGTAAAAACCTCTTTTCCGACGTTCTTATTGACCTTTCCTGCCACAATTATATTTATAAACTCCGCAAATACCCTTGGAGATATTATTAAATTCTCTATTTCCACAGCCTTGTCGTTCATTTCATACAAAAGCTGTGTAAGCATCCAATTGGCCACCTCTTTGGGCTCACCGCACAGCTTCGTGGTCTCTTCAAACAAATCTGCAAATACCTTGTCCTGTGTAAGCTTATCCGCGTCGTATTCCGAAAGCCCGAAATCCTTCATGTATCTTGCTTTCTTTTCCTCGCAAAGCTCCGGTTGCTCTGCCTTTAATCTTTCAAGCAGCTCATCGGTAATGCTTATCGGCGGAATGTCCGGCTCAGGAAAATACCTGTAATCCTGTGCATTCTCCTTGGAACGCATCGCAAAGCTTTTTCCCTGATTATCGTCCCACCTTCTGGTTTCCTGAATTATTTGTCCGCCGCTCTCAAGAACTTCTATCTGCCTTTTTGCCTCGTACTCAATCGCCCTCTCAATTGCCTTAAAGGAATTGATGTTTTTCATCTCTGTTCTTGTTCCGAGTGCTTCACCCGGCCTGTGTACAGAAAGATTGACATCAGCTCTAAGCGACCCTTCCTGCATTTTACAATCCGACACGCCAAGATACTTAAGTGTTGTTTTAAGTTTATCAAGGTATGCTACGACTTCTTTAGCACTTCTAAAATCCGGCTCCGTAACAATCTCTATAAGCGGCACCCCACACCGGTTGTAGTCAGGATAGGTTTCATTGCCTGTCTCAGAGTGAATAAGCTTACCTGCATCCTCCTCCATGTGAATCTCATGAATTCTTATGGTCTTTTTACCGGATTCGATATCTATATCAATATGCCCGTCTCTTGCAAACGGAAGATACAGCTGTGAAATCTGATACGCCTTCGGAAGATCCGGGTAAAAATAATTCTTACGGTCGAATTTATTATACCTCGTAATCTCACAATTAAGCGCAAGCCCCGCTTTTAATGCATATTCGAGAACCCTCTTATTAAGTACCGGAAGTGTTCCCGGCATTCCCATGCAAATCGGACAGCAATGCGTGTTCGGCTCTCCGCCAAACTCCGTGGTACAACCGCAAAATATCTTAGTCGCGGTTGATAATTCCACATGAACCTCAAGTCCGATGACCGTTTCCCATGCCATATCACATCACCTCCGGTCTTTGCTTATGAAAATCGGTGATTTTCTGATATGCATAGCCTGCATTAAGTACCTTTTGGTCACTTAAAGGTGCGCCAATAAGCTGCGCCCCAATCGGCATTTTATCCTTATCAAAGCCACACGGAACCGATAGCGCCGGAAGCCCTGCAATATTTGCCGACACCGTAAAAACATCCGACTGATACATTTTTAGTGAAGCATTAAGACTTTCTCCAAGCCTCGGTGCCGTGGTCGGTGCCGTAGGTGTCAGAATCAAATCAAACTTTGAAAAAATCTCATCAAAGCTTTGTTTAATCATTGCTTTTACCTGCAAGGCCTTTTTGTAATATGCCTCGTAGTATCCCGACGACAACACAAAGGTTCCGAGCATAATTCGCTTCTTTACTTCCTCTCCGAAGCCTTCGCTTCTGGTTGCTTCGTATAAATCGGCAAGGTTACTACAGTCCTTCGCACGAAAACCATATTTTACACCGTCAAACCTTGACAGGTTCGAGGAGGCCTCTGCCGTCGCAAGAATGTAGTAGGTCGGAATAACGTACTTCATAAATGGAAGTGCTATTTCCTCAATTATCGCACCCTGACTTTTTAGTGTCTCCGCAACCGCCAATACCTTTTCTCTGACCTCTGAATCAAGACCATCATCAAAACATTCCTTGGGAAGCGCAATCCGCATTCCCTTAATATTATCATTAAGTGCGTTAAGATATGACGTATTCTCAAGTTCAAGTGAAGTTCCGTCATATTTATCTTTTCCGCAAATAATATCCATTATGGCCGCGCAATCTGCCGCGTCCCTTGCCATAGGCCCTATCTGGTCAAGTGAGGAAGCGTATGCGATAAGTCCATACCTCGATACCGCCCCGTAAGTCGGCTTAAAGCCCGTAATTCCACAATACGAAGCCGGCTGTCTGATGCTTCCGCCCGTATCCGAACCAAGTGCACAGACTGCTTCTGCCGCTGCAATGGCGGCTGCTGCACCTCCGGAAGAGCCTCCCGGTACCTTCGCGATGTCCCAAGGGTTCCTTGTCCCTCCGTAATAAGACGTCTCCGTGGTCGAACCCATCGCAAACTCATCCATATTTAGCTTACCTGCAATAATAAGTCCTGCCTCATTAAGACGCTCTACGACCGTCGCATTATAAGGCGGTTTAAACTCTCCTAATATTTTGGATGCACAAGAGGTTTTTATTCCCTTTGTGCAGATATTATCCTTTATCGAAATCGGCACTCCTGCAAGTGGTGATGTAAGCTTGCCTGACTCTATGAGCTTTTGCACTTCCTCTGCCTGTTCCATTGCCTCGTCCCGACATACCGTAATGTAAGCATTAAGCTTGCCATCCTTTTTATCAATTGCATCAAAAAGCGCCTTAGTTACCTCCGGCGAAGTAAAGTCTCCGTTCTTTATTCCTGCCCCGATGTCCAGGGCAGTCATACTCGAAAAATCAACCATATACGCCACCTCTATTCAACCGTTTTCGGAACAACTACGGTGCTTTCCGTGTGCACAGGCGCATTTTCAAGTAATGCCGACCTATCATAAGAGTCACAAACAATGTCCTCGCGAAAAACATTGTTAATCGGAAAAATATGCGAAAGAGGCGTGGTACCGTCAGTATTAACCTGCTCTAAGACGTCCATATATTCAAGAATCTCACCAAGCTCAATCTGCATTTTCTCAGCCTGCGAACTACTAAGCTTAAGCTTTGCAAGTTGCGCGATGTAGGATACATCTTCTTTTGTAATTTGCATTACTCCCGCCTCCTTTGCTTCTTATGTTATAGTGGCAAACTTTAATAAAATATACAAACAAAAAAGTTGCCACTCCATCCCCAAACGGGACGAAAGGCAACTCTATAGTCTAAACTTCCGCGGTACCACCCATATTAACTGCCACAAAACAGTTCACTCTTACGACGTTAACGCTTCGCATGCGGACGGTTCTAATCACATATATCTGCTTTCTTCCGTCAGCTCCGAGATGTTGCTTCACCTTTTGCTTACATACCACACTTTCACCTTAAGTGGCTCTCTGTCATGAATTGCAAGGGCTACTGTTCTCTTCTTAGCCTTTTGCCGAATTATAGCACCACGCCAAAAGGCTGTCAAGGCTTTTTGAAAACTTAACAAAAGACTTTACACCTTGTTTAACTTCTATTCCATGTCCATTACCGAATTGTACAAATTATTACTCGGTATTTCATATCCTAGTTTTGATTCCAATAGTTTTCTTTCATGTAACAATGCTTTTAATGCATTCTTATCTGTAGTGTTACCTGCAACTCTGTCAAGGCAGGCAATATTATCCTTCAACAT
>JAZNXQ010000051.1:0-1523 GCA_045593945.1 Lachnospiraceae bacterium
ACAAGAGAGTAATGGAGGAAATAGATAAGCTTAGTGAAGTTGATCAGCTTATAATGTATTACAGAAGCTTGTCAATTCCTGTGCGTACAATTGCAGAAATGATGGACATGCCTTTTAAGACAGCAGAAACAAAACTATACAGAATAAGAAAGAAACTCAAAGAAAAATTAGCGGAAGATGATTTTTTTGATTAATATATTGTCGGAGGGTGAATTATGATATTTACAGCGAAAATAGAGCAAACTTTTGCATATCCGAATCGTATGAAATATATAGCCAAGACAGACTCTTTTATAGCAAAGCAGAGTATTAGTCATTCTTATAAAAGAAATGTCCGCCAGCCTTATGGATGGCTTAAGGAATCAGGAACGCCTCCTTGTGAGCATCTTGATGTTATTGTCATGACGGACAAGGAATATGAGCTCGGTGACGAAGATAAAGTTAAGATTATTGGAGTTTTTTGCAGAAATGATGGCGACCACAAGCTTGTAGGAGTGTGCGTGGACAGAGAGATAGATGATTTCTCACAACTTACGGATGAAGAAAAGGAAGACATGCACAGACTCTATCCGAGAGAAGATATTGGAGAAGGCTGGTTTGGCCGTGAGCGTGCGGAAGAGATAATCAAAGAATTTTATTCACGAAAGAAACGTAAAATAATTATTATGGTGCAGCATACGGAGTCACAGCATCATGTTAACGGAATGATAGGTGCATGGGGCGACTGGGAGCTTACCGAACGCGGAAGAGAGCAGGCTTTTGAAATTGGTAAGTGGCTTCTTAAGGAGCAGTGTGACAACAGCTTTAATATGTATGCGTCTGATTTAAAAAGAGCTTCGCAGACTGCAGAGGAGATTAATAAGACTCTCGGAATAACACCGATAATTACCGATGCTATCCGAGAGGTCAATGTAGGCGCAGGAAACGGTCAGCCACGTGAATGGTATAAGTGTAATAAAAAGCCTCAAGGAAGTGAATACGATCCTGACTACAAGCCATTTGAGGATGCGGAATCAGACAGGGATTTGTGGAACCGTTTATATTCATTTTATGAGGAGATAATCTCCAATGATATGGAGCGAATAATTATTGTGTCGCATGGCACTGCTTTAAGCTTTTTACAATCAATGCTTATGGGCTATTCGTTTAAAGATATTGAGAGGATTCGTTTTAACGGTAGCGGAGGCTCTGTTTCAAAGCTGGTTATTGAACCGAACGGCAAGGTTGTTGCAAGCTACATAAATCAAAAAGTTTTTTGATATTAAAGCAGAAGCTCAGAGATATTTTCGCTATACAGAACTGTAAGCTCATGCAGTGCACGTGTTGCGGCTACATACAGAAGCTTAACATTCGCATCATCCGCAGGGTATGCTTCCTTGCTTGGGTTAAGAAGCAATACTGCATCAAATTCAAGACCCTTTGTATATTGTACGGGAAGCACCATCGGTTCTTTTGAAAAAGATACGGTTTGTAAGGATTCATCGTTGATTTTAATAAGTCTCGCAAGCTCAGTTTGGGTTTGC
>JAZNXQ010000052.1:0-2826 GCA_045593945.1 Lachnospiraceae bacterium
AATCAGTCCCATCGGTAATAATCTTGAGGAGTTCTGGAACGCACTTCTTGAAGGAAAGTGCGGAATCGGACCTATAACAAAGTTTGATACAACAGAATATAAAGCAAAGCTTGCGGCAGAGGTTAAAGACTTCAATGCAAGAGATTATATGGAAAAGGCAGATATGCTCAGAAGCGACTTGTTCGCACAGTATGGACTTGCAAGTGCATGTCAGGCAGTGGAAGACAGCAAGATTATCGGAACTGTAGAGCCTGAAAGAATCGGTGTATACTACGGAACAGGTATCGGTGGTATGGATACTTTTATGACAGAGCATAAGAAGCTTATTGAAAAAGGAACAAGAAGGGTTTCTCCTTACTTCGTACCTATGATGATTGCTAACATGGCAAGCGGTATGATTGCCATCAGATTTAACTGCAAGGGTGCAGCAATGCCTTCAGTTACTGCATGTGCATCAGGCTCGAATGCAATCGGCGAGGCGTTAAGGGCAATCCGCCACGGATATCTTGATGCAGTTATCACAGGTGGTTCAGAGGCACCTATCAATGAGTGCGGTGTTTCAGGCTTCGTAAACATGCAGGCGTTGTCAACAGCGGAGAACCCTAACGAAGCATCACTTCCGTTCGACTCAAGAAGAGGAGGATTCGTAATCGGAGAAGGCGGTGCGGCACTCGTACTTGAAGAGTATGAGCACGCAGTTGCAAGAGGCGCACACATTTACGGTGAGGTTTGCGGTTACGGTTCAACATGTGATGCATATCATATTACGGCACCTCATCCGGAAGCAGAGGGTGGTGCAAGAGCAATGGTGGACGCTATGAAGGAAGCCGGCTACACAGGCAATGAGACAGTTTACGTAAATGCTCACGGTACAGGCACACCGCTTAATGATGTTATAGAGACTTCAGCAATTAAGATTGCTTTTACAGAAGAAAAAGCAAAGGAAATTTATATAAGTTCAACTAAATCAATGACAGGGCATATGCTCGGAGCTGCGGGTGCGGCAGAAGCAATTGCTTGTCTTAAGGCAATTGAGGAAGGAATTATCCCTCCTACAATCAATTTGTTAAGCCCCGATGAGAAGTGTGATCTTAACTATGTGCCTAACAAACCTGTTAAGGTTGATGTTGATTTGGCTTTCTCAAATTCACTTGGATTTGGCGGTCACAATGCTTGTCTCGCATTTAGAAAGGTGTAAAAAGTATGGACGCAAATAACATTAGAAATTATGCAAGTCTTATGAAGGAAATGGGTCTTACAGCCCTTGAAATCAATGAGAACGGAAGCACAGTCCGTCTTGAGAGAACCATGCAGGCGTCTGCTCCGGCAACTTCGCAGGTTATAGCGCTTGACGCAGTATCATCTGCTGTATCAACGGGTGTGGCAATGGCAGGCAATGAAGCGGCTGTATCTGCTTCCGATATTGCAAACGGTGCGGTAAGCGGACTTACACCTGTTACATCTCCGATGGTTGGTGTATTTTACTGCGCACCAAGTGAGAACGCAGAGCCTTATGTAAGAGTCGGAGACAGGGTGAAAAAGGGCGATGTACTTTGCATCATAGAAGCAATGAAGCTGATGAACGAAATTACAGCTGAATGCGACGGAACTATTGAAGAGGTATGTGTAAGTAACGGCCAGGTAGTAGATTTCGGCCATATTATGTTCCGCATCAATAAGGAGTAAGCCTTGCTTACGGAAAGGGTAAGTACACATATGAACCAGAAAGAAATTATGGAAATTTTGCCCCATCGTGACAATATGCTTCTTGTAGACGAAGCATATATGGAGAATGATACGGCATATGGAAAATATCATGTACGCGGGGATGAGTGGTTTTTACAGGGCCATTTCCCCGGTAACCCCGTAGTACCGGGAGTTATCCTTTGCGAGATTCTCGCACAGTCATCATGTGTTTTGTTAAAGGATACAATGACTGAGGGTAAGCTTCCTTTTTATACGGGCCTTAACAACGTACGTTTTAAGAATCCGGTAAAGCCGGGTGATACCTTTGAGACCGAGTGCAAGATAGTAAAGGCAAAAGCACCGTTCTATTTTGCAGAGGGCAAGGGCTATGTAAACGGAAAATTGTGTATTAAGGGCGAATTTTCGTTTGCAATAATGGGAGAGTGACATTATGTTTTCTAAAATATTAATTGCAAACAGAGGGGAAATCGCAGTCAGAATTATCCGTGCCTGTAAGGAAATGGGTATAAGAACAGTTGCAGTTTACTCTACGGCAGATGCAGAGGCTTTGCATGTTGCGTTGTCGGATGAGGCAATCTGCATCGGACCGGGTGAGGCAGGAAGCAGTTATTTAAATGAAGAAAGAATAATATCTGCAGCTAAGGTTTCAGGTGCGCAGGCGATACACCCCGGCTACGGATTTTTGTCTGAGAATGCACATTTTGCACAACTTTGTATCGATAACGGAATTGTTTTTATCGGACCGACAATTGAGAATATGAATCTCCTTAGCGATAAGGAAAAGATAAAGCGTTCCATGATGGAAGCGAAGCTTCCTGTAATTCCGGGAAGCGAAGTGCTTGAGAATGTGGAGCAGGCATATGCGGCGGCAGAGGAAATCGGTTATCCCGTCATGATTAAGGCAAGAAGCGGCGGCGGTGGCAGAGGTATCCGTCTTGTCCGCACAAAAGAGGAGCTTGAGAATGCTTTTCATTCTGCAGTGGCAGAGGGTCAGGCAGCCTTCGGCGACGGTGCCGTGTACATGGAGAAATTCATTAATCCGGCAAAACATATAGAGATGCAGGTACTTGCCGATGAATTCGGTAATGTTGTGTGTCTCGGTGAAAGAGATTGTTCAGT
>JAZNXQ010000053.1:0-4331 GCA_045593945.1 Lachnospiraceae bacterium
AATTATCAGGAGATAATGACCATATGAAAAAGATATTATTAACCGGCGGCGGAACTGCCGGACATGTAACACCCAACATTGCACTAATGCCGCTCCTTAAAGAGCGCGGTTTTACAATCTCATATGTCGGCTCATATGACGGTATTGAGAAGAAACTTATCGAAGAAACCGGCACAAAATATTTCGGAATATCTTCCGGAAAACTTCGTCGTTATTTTGACCTTAAGAACTTCACGGATCCGTTCAGAGTTATAAAAGGCTATGGCGAAGCAAAAAAACTTATGAAAGAAGAAAAGCCCGATGTTGTTTTTTCAAAGGGTGGCTTTGTAACAGTACCCGTGGTTATAGCGGCACACAAATACAAAATCCCCGTAGTGCTTCACGAATCCGACATGACCCCGGGACTTGCCAACCGCATATGCAACCCCTACGCAACGAAGGTTTGCTGTAATTTCCCGGAGACCTTCGAGCACCTTCCCAAGGACAAAGGTGTACTTACAGGCCAGCCGATAAGAAGCGAACTTTTTGAAGGCGACAAGGCAAAATGTCTTGCTTTCACCGGACTTGACGGTAACAAACCTATTCTTCTTGTTACCGGCGGAAGCTTAGGCTCCGTCGCAGTCAATAAGGCCGTAAGAAGCATTCTTCCTACCCTTCTTAAAAATTATGACATCATTCATCTTTGCGGGAAAAATAACCTCGACAATACTTTAAGCGGTATTCCCGGTTACGTACAGTATGAATATATCAAAGACGAGTTAAAAGATATGTTCGCGGCTTCTGACATAATAATTTCAAGAGCAGGCGCCAATACCATCTGCGAGCTTCTTGCTCTCAGAAAACCCAACATACTTATTCCGCTTCCCGCAAGCCAGAGCCGCGGCGACCAGCTTCTCAATGCCGCATCCTTTGAGCGACAGGGCTTCAGCAAGGTGCTTGATGAAGAAACCCTTACAGATGAACTTCTTCTAAGTGCCGTCAATGAAGTTTATGACAAAAAAGAAGAGTACCGGAAAACCATGTCCTCCAGTACTCAGACTAATGCCGTTGCTTCAATTGTATCACTTATAGAAGATCTCTTATAATTAACCTAAAATCTTGGCTGCCACTTCCTTAAGGTCATAGTCGGCAGCCTTTTTATTGGGCATATCAAGGCCTGCATCATCCTGCTCATATCTGGGAACAAGGTGCATATGGAAATGAAATACCGTCTGACCTGCGGCTACACCATTATTCTGAACCACATTAAGACCATCACAGTTAAGTGCCTTCTGCATCTTGGTTGCCATCTTCTTAGCTACAAGAAGTACCTTAGAAGCTCTCTCATCATCTATCTCATAGAGATTAGCGAAATGCTTCTTCGGCAAAATAAGAGCATGTCCCTTAGTTGCAGGTTCAATATCAAGAATTACCCTGAAATCATCATCCTCATACAAAGTGTTTGACGGAATCTCTCCGTTTGCAATCTTGCAAAAAATACAGTTATCCATTACTTCTTCCTCCTTTAATTCTTCTGAAATACAAACAACTCATCAAGCTTACGTATTGTATTAAGGTCACCCTTAGTCTTAATATCACCCATCATAAATGCTCTCTGAAAGCTCATTCGACCGCTGACAATTGACTCAAGCACGGAATATGTCATTCTCGCAAGTAAATCTCCATCCTCACCCGAATCAACACTACACTTAAGTGATGCTCCGTCCACATCAAATGCCATGCTCTTATTCTTATCCGTTATCTGAATCACAAACCTTGCACGATAGCGCAATTGCGGGACAAATACCTTTTTAAATTTCTCAATACTGTCCGCTATTACATCTCCGCCGTTATTGCCGAGCATATTCTTGTAAATACTTGCAAGCGCTTCAATGTCTTCCTTCTGTTTCTTAACATAAATATCATCACTTGCATACTTAGAAAGCTGCTCACTCTCTTCAGGTGTGTAATCAACCTTGTTCTTCATGATATTCTGCTTAATCGCCATATTACTTGTCGGCAACATCTTAACATGCTGAGAGATACTTCTATACAAATCCTCCGCATGCTTCTCGATAATCATGTTATAGTCTTTATTCATCTCAAATGCAGCTACATCTTCAACATATGCGCATACGCCTCTGCATGTCTTACCACCAAGCATCTCCCACGCATTAACAAGCGTAAGATTCGCCTCGCGCTCGCCATAAGTAGTAGACATTACAACCGGCACCATATAAATCTTGCTTATCTTCTCCTTATCGCCGTAGAACCAGCATGCATCAAGGAAAAGCTGCATATACCCGCCTATTCCTATCCACTCTACGGTAGTCGCAAGAATTACACCATCCGCCTCCTTAAGTGTCTGCGGAACAGTGGTTATACTGTTCTTCATCTCATGAAGATTATAACGCGTAACATTAACCTGAAGTTCTTCAAGAACCTCCTCCATCTTATTAATTACATGTAAAACCGGATCATCAATAAGACCTCTTCCGCCGTAGTAGATATTTACATTCATGCCGATATCTCCTTCTTCCTGTTCTTTCTATACAAAACAATTCCCAACAAAAATCCCACAATAAGTCCGCCGATATGCGCTACATTATCTATTCCCGAGCTCGTAAATCCGGTATACAGAGTATATGCCACAAGAATAAGAAGTCTTGAACCCGTCAAATCCTCAAGCTTACCTTTGTTCGCCAAAACTACATAGACAAGAGCTCCGATAACACCGAAAATAGCACCCGAAGCACCTGCACATACTGCATTGCTGTCCTTGGCAAGATTGTACATCAGCGAGCATCCGCCGGCACACAATCCGCTTAATATATATAATAACACATATTTGATTTTTCCTAAAGCCCTTTCTAAATTATCTCCCAAAAGAAGAAGGACTACCATATTACCGGACAGATGACTTAAACCGAAATGCAAAAACATCGAAGTAAATAACCTGTAAAACTCCTGCTCCTCTTTTATAGCCGGAGCAAACAAACCGCCACACTCATACATGTAATATGCATCAAGCGTATCTCCGCGCACCTCGGTTATAATAAAGATGAGCACATTGAGAATAACAATTATAGTGTTAATAACCGAAAAACTTCGTATTCCAGCCTTCTTTACCGTAGTCTTAAGCATCTTCTCATTCTCAAGAAAACGTTCTACAGTCTGCTTACAACCCATAAAATCATCAGGCTGTGCCTCATAAATTATAAGCCGCTTCTCTTCAAGTTCTATAAACCAGTGCGCCATATCATATGCAAAAAGATGCTTCGCCGCCGTGATATCATAGGCAAAAACTACCGACAGCTTCTCAATGTTGCGATAGCCCTTCGCATAGAACTCGTTCCGTACCTTTTGCAAAGACTCCTGCAAATCATTCTCTGAAATAAAAACCCCGTTCGAAAAATCGCAGACATGAAAATAAAATACCGAATCTTCATAAGTCCGATACCAATAAGTTATCTCTGCACATTCACCCTTAAGATATGTAAAACCACCCTGATGTAACAGGCTGCAAAACCTTGAAACAATCATTTCCCTATACCTTCTTTAACGGTACTTTTCTATATAAAACCTTACCATGTAAGCGTTTTACTGTCAATAATTCCATAAGTCCCAATCACTATTATACAACAAAATTACTGAAACAAAAATACCAAATCTCCGAGCTCGATTCTGTCTCCCAGAAAAATCTCCCTGGTCTCTGTCGCATTAAGACTTTCATCATTAATTAAAAGACCGTTACGCGAGTTAGCATCTGTTATATAGTATCTGCCATCCTCATCCTTATCAATCCTAAAATGCACCCTACTGACAAACGGATACGAAAGGCAATAATCATTTCCTTCAGCAGCCTTTCCTATCGTAAACGGATAGTTTGTAAGAATTATATCCTCCTGCCCTCTTGTCCCGATATAATGAAGTCTTCTGTATCGTTCGCCTTTACCCGTATACGCAAGAAGAACCGTCTCTTCGGGTTTTTCCGGCGCTGTTTCCGCCTTTTCCTCATAGATATATCCATCACTATTACCATCATATGTGATATTGCCTGTTAATCCGACAATCCTAGTAAACCTAAGTTGCAGCTTATTATAAAAAACACTGACCGCAAGCGCTCCTCCAATTAAAATTATTGAAAAAAACAAATATAACAGAAATGCTGTCTGTGACTTTAATAATATCGGAATCATTATCAGGGACAAAACAAACTCCACCGACACAAAGACTATACAAAGTTTTCTCCTTACAGATGCTGAAAAATACGGTATCAGTGATTTCTCATATTCCTCTTCTACCTCTTCATTCATCACACTCACGGGAACAATGCTATTCCATTCTGTTGC
>JAZNXQ010000054.1:0-2187 GCA_045593945.1 Lachnospiraceae bacterium
TTCTTAAAAGCATATCTTTGAGCAACCCACATCTGATGCTGACCTACGTCCGTCGTAATTATTGTGCCGTCGTCTGCAAGCTCGCTGATTGTATCAATAATTTCGTAAGGTGTAAGTTCACCTTCCTGCCTGATAACAGTCTTCTCTTCTTTTTTCAGCACCTTAATTCGCTCTGACCACTCAGGAAGCTTTTTGGCTTCAACCATATCCGTAAGTCTCGCAAAAGCATCCTTTATGTCACCCTGAATTCCAAGATATACGGAAACAGTCTTTCTAATCTCAGCATCATCAATATCTATCTGAATAATCTTGGCAGTCTTTGCAAACTTGTCCTTATCGCCGATTGCCCTGTTGCTGAAACGTGCACCTGCGGTAATTATAAGATCCGCTTCTGCCTCTGCAAGTGAAGACGCATATCTTCCGTGCATACCTTTCATTCCGAGGAATCTGGGATTATCGTCCGGAACAGCAGAAAGTCCCATAAGACTGCAACCGATTGCCGCGTCTATTTTGTCTGCAAGTGCAATTACCTCTGCAGAAGCATCTCCTGCAATTACACCACCGCCACAGTATATGTAAGGCTTCTTCGCTTCCGCAATAAGCTTAACCGCCTCCAAAAGTGCTTCTTCGGATGCTTTAGCTTTTACATCAGCCAAAACCTCGCCTTGACGCTCATATTCGCACTTTGCCGTCTGGACATCCTTCGGGATATCTACAAGCACAGGACCCGGTCTTCCAGACTTTGCAAGCTTAAATGCAAGTCTTAAGGTCTCCGCAAGCTTATCAACCTCTTTAACAATAAAATTATGCTTCGTAATCGGGATTGTAATATCAGTTATATCAACCTCTTGAAAGCTATCCCTTCCGATAAGTGCATTCGCAACATTGCCCGTAATCGCAACCATGGGTACAGAGTCAAGATAAGCCGTAGCAATTCCCGTAACGAGATTAGTCGCACCGGGGCCTGAAGTCGCAAGTACCACACCGACCTTGCCCGTCGCTCTTGCATATCCGTCCGCCGCATGCGCAGCTCCCTGCTCGTCCGCAGTAAGTATATTTTTAACCTGTTTACGATATCTGTAAAGCTCATCAAACAAATCGACAACCTGTCCGCCCGGATATCCGAAAATCGTATCACAGCCCTGTTCGATAAGTGTCTCTACTACTATTCTTGCACCTGATATTTTCATAATAATCAATCCCGTCTTTATCGGCCTTTACCGAATTTATATTATAAAAAGCAGACCTTCAACAATATTTATGTCAAAGGTCTCGCAAAATACATATTTAATATAACACTATACAGCAACAAAATCAATGATAATTAATGCCCACAGGAGTGGCTTCCGCAACCATGACTTCCACAGGAATGTCCTTCTTCATGATGATGCTCTCCGTGATGGTCGCATTTAACATCCGGGTTAAAATCAAGCTTTCCTGCAAGCAATGCTTCTACTGCCGCATCTGCATCACCTGACACACCGCCATATAACTTGATACCTGCCT
This sequence comes from Lachnospiraceae bacterium, assembly GCA_045593945.1. GTDB lineage: Bacteria > Bacillota > Clostridia > Lachnospirales > Lachnospiraceae > SIG300. Next base: position 1,507 of record JAZNXQ010000054.1, read on the forward strand.
CTGCAAGTGCCATCTGAGCACCTCCACCGATACCGCCGCAAATCAAAATTTCAGCATTAAGGTCATTAAGAACACCTGCAAGTGCACCATGACCATTTCCGTTAGTATCCACAACCTTGCTGTCAACTATTTTACCATCCTGTACTTCGTATACCTTAAAATATTCCGTATGTCCGAAGTGCTGGAAAATCTGTCCGTTCTCGTAAGTTACTGCAATCTTCATATGCTTTTCCTCCGTTCTAATTTAAAATTATAATTAATATAACACTTTTTCCAAAGTTGTCAATAACATGAAATTATTAACAAAATATTAAATTTTTCAAAAAAGCAAAGTCCGAAAAACCTTGATTTTATGCGGTTTCTCGGACTTCTCCTCTTCAAAGTGTTGCTAGTTTGTTACTATTTATGAGCACATTTCTTTACATTTTTCTGCAAACTAACCCTTAATTATATACCCGTCAAACCCAGCATTCTTCAGTTTAACAAGCATCGCATTAGCATTAATCTTCTTGCTAAATGCGCCGACCTGCACCCTGTACAAAGTCTTCTCGGCTTCGTCCTCAATCTTAACCAGCTTGCCAAGTAACCAGGAAGCAATACACTCAACCTTTGCCCTTGCCAGCTTATCAAGATTATCATCATTAAGTAACCACTCCGCAGTTCTGGGACAGGTATGAAAAG
>JAZNXQ010000055.1:0-3711 GCA_045593945.1 Lachnospiraceae bacterium
TGCGCACATATGTAATATATGAGAACAGCGCTGTTAATATATTTTATACGAAAGATACTGAAAAGACGGCAGAAAGCGCATTTAATTCATCTCTTTATGTTGATGAGGAAATAAAACGTACTATTATAGACGGAGTAGAAGTGTTGTACTGTTATATTGACAGTACAGGCAGTGGATTCATCAATACACCTTCCTCACATTGGGTGGCGCGTTTTTCATTAGGTAAAGACTTGTATGAGCTTGAGTTGTATTCGTTTGATGAGGAAAGAATGATTGAATATATGGGTAGAATTTTGGAGTAGTAATATAGCAAAGGGGGTGCTGTTTTGAAAAAGAAAAAAATTATAGTTCTTTGTTTGTTGGCCATTGCAATTGTTTTGGAGCTTTTGCCTTATGGCGCTGTACTCACTTTTGGGAGTCCTGATGGTACAAGAAATAGAGAGACATGTTCGTATTTTGATTTGAAACCATATGGACTTTCGAACTTTGCTCCGCTTATTACTGCGATACTTACTTCAGTACTGCTTGTTATGTTTATCGCTTATTTGTTTAGTAATGATGATGTTCTGTATAATAAGATTAGAGGAGTATCAATTGCCGCAGCAATTGTTTCATTCATGCCGCTACTTCGTGGTCTTGAGAACTATTCTGTCACAGGATTTGCGATATCGGCTATGTTGTTGGTAGTTTGTATTGTTTTGCAGTTGAAGTTTCCCTTAGTTACAGACAAAAAGAGTTAGTCTGAAAATTAAAAACATAAGAAAAAAGACGGTTACAAATCGAACTGACAGATGATTTGCAATCGTCTTTTTTAATGGTATTTACTTATTATCCTTATTGTCATCCTTAAGATTGTCAATAAATTTCAAATTCGCAATGGCATATTCTAATGCTAATCTGATGATTTCGTTGCGTGAACGATTTGAGAGTGTGGCGATTTCGTCATACTGTTTTTGTAATGACTCGTCGATGCGAATGGTCATTGTAACGGATTGGTCGGACTTTTTGGTTATAATAAAATCTTGTGAACTCATATTTATCACCTCAATGACATTATAATATATTGTTAGGTATTAAGAAATAACACAAAAAGATTGACATATGTGATATAATATGATTACAAAATGAATACAAAATATACAAAGCAAGGTGAAGAGATGGCTATTTACGGACAGTTGATAGTTGAGATTAAGGTATCAAGGGTTGAGATGCTAAGGCTTTTAAAGAAGATATTTTTTGATGAAATGTTGTCGGAGGAGCAGATGAAAACATTGTACAGGCTGCTGATCGGGAAAGAAGAAGGAGAACTTATTTCTGAAGATGAGGAATACAGGCTTGTTGTTACACGTGATAAAAGGTTAAAAATATCTTTGCATAATCAGTTTGATGTTGTAAAATATACTTATACGGTCGGAATCGGTTTTTTGTGGAAAAGAGGGCTTCAGGATGCCATGTGTGAGGCTGTTTTGGATACATGCTGCAAGGCGCAGGTCATTAATGGTTGGAATCCTAAGCTGTAGGTAAGACGGATTTGGGTCGGATAAGGAATATATTATGACATGCGGAGGTTTCTTATGTATTTTGGTGTTGACTATTATCCGGAACATTGGGAGAGGGAAGAATGGGAGTCGCAGGCTGACCTTATGAAGGAAGGCAATTTTAATGTTGTCAGAATGGGCGAATTTGCGTGGAAGATTTTTGAGAAGCAGGAAGGTAAGTTTAATTTTTCACTGCTTGATGATGCAATAGAGATTCTTGCGAAGAGAGGAATTAAGACAATTCTGGGAACTCCGACGGCGGCACCGCCGAAGTGGCTTAATGATAATTATGATATTTTGCAGAGGGACAAATACGGTCGCAAGAGAGAATGGGGTAGCAGAAGAGAGTGCTGCGCTAACAGTACTGATTATATAGAAAAGTCTCGTATTATTGTGGATGAGATGGCAAGACACTATAAGGATAATCCCAACGTTGTGGCTTGGCAGATAGATAATGAGTTTGGTTGCCACGGAAGTACGCGTTGTTATTGTGAGCAGTGCAGAAGAGAGTTTGCAGGGTGGCTTAAGGAGAAATATGGTACGATTGAGAATCTGAATACTAAGTGGGGCTCTGTTTTCTGGAGCCTTGATTATGATTCTTTTGAGGAGGTTATTCTTCCGGCATATAATGCGTGTGAGGGAACTTATGGCGATTTGTGGTCACATAATCCTGGGCTTGATTTGGAGTTCCGTCGTTTTTCGTCGGATTCTTGGGTTAAGTATCAGAAGATGCAGATTGATATAATAAAGAAATATACGTCTGCTCCCATAACTCATAATCTTATGGGACATTTCTCGGATATTGATTATTATAATCTTTCTAAGGACCTTGATTTTGTGTCATGGGACAATTATCCGGATAACCAGTGGGGAGGTTCGGATTACGAGTATGTTTCGATGGCGCATGAAATAATGCGTGGAGTTAAGGATAAGAACTTCGTTGTTATGGAGGAGCAGTCAGGTCCTGCGGGCTGGGATGTCCTCGGAAGAACACCGAAGCCGGGACAGTTAAGGCTCTGGACTTATCAGGCGATTGCACATGGTGCGGAAGGAATGGTGTATTTCAGATTCAGGACAGCACTTTTTGGCATGGAGCAGTACTGGTACGGTGTGCTTGACCATGACGGTGTGCCGCGCAGAAGATTTTATGAGCTTCAGCAGACAGGTAAAGAGTTGCAAGCACTTGAACAGTATATTGTTGGCGCCAAGAATAATTATGATGCCCTGCTTGTGAAGTCCTATGACAATACATGGGGACATGATATTAAGCGTCATAACCATAAATATAATTATGAAGGTCACATTTATTCATATTATAAGGCGAACCGTCGTCACAATGTGGGTATGGCCGTATCAAGAGGCGATTATGAGAAATATAAGGCAGTTTACATGCCGGCATATAATATAGTAGAAGATGAAGAGATTGCAAAGTTAGAAAAATATGTTGAAAACGGCGGCGTGTTAGTGCTTACCTTCAGAAGCGGAACAAGGGATACTTATAATAGAGTAAGATCACTTGCGGTTCCGGGAGTATTTGCGAAGCTTGCCGGTATTGAGGTTGAGGACTTCGATTCTTTGCGTGATGCGGAAGTATCGGTAACAGGAAGCTTCGAAGGAAAAGCAAAACTTTGGTGCGACATTATTAATCCGATTACGGCAAAAACAATTTGTACTTATGACAGTGAGTACTATAAAGGTAAGGCTGCGGTTACGGTTAATTTATACGGCAAAGGCAAGGTATTCTATGTTGGCTGTGATTTGGATGATGCGGCGATGGAGAAGCTTGTTGAGCTGATTTCGAAGGAGGCCGGAATTGAGACTGTTAAGGCACCTGCCGGTGTAGAAGTGATTAAGAGAGGCGATTGTACGATTTTGCTTAACTATAATGCGCAAGAGGTAGATGTTAAAGGCTTGGTTGAAGGCAAGGCGCTTATCAAAGACAAGATTTTTGACGGTAAGCTTGATGCGTATGGGGTTGAGTTTGTGGTATAAAGCATGTAAGATACATGCCACATGGCGAAAAGAAGGCGATATTTGCGGCAGAATCGGTGAAAACCGAGTTCTGCCGTGCGTTTTTAAGACAAAAAATGGCGAAAATAAAAAAATAAGTTGACTTTGCTTATAGTACTATGGTATAGTATACGGGCAAGAGATTGGAAGGGTCTTTTTTTTA
>JAZNXQ010000056.1:0-3817 GCA_045593945.1 Lachnospiraceae bacterium
TAATAAAAATGCTTTTCTTGACACCGACTCGATGGAGCGCGCACGCGGAATAACCATTTTTTCAAAGCAGGCACAGCTTAACCTGAAAACCTGCTCAGTGACACTTCTTGACACTCCGGGACATGTGGATTTTTCTGCGGAGATGGAAAGAACACTTCAGGTACTTGACTACGCAATTCTCGTAATAAGCGGTGCGGACGGTGTACAGGGACACACTAAGACTTTGTGGCAGCTACTCTCACACTACCGTATACCGACCTTTATTTTTGTAAATAAAATGGACCAGCCTGGAACCAACCGTGCAAGACTTCTTGAACAGCTTAATAATCTGCTTTCAAGCTCTGTCATTGACTTTTCTTATAAATCCGCCCTTGATATGGAAGCGGTTGCTTTATGTGACGAAGAACTCTTAGAGAAACATTTGGAGGGCAGTTCTATAACAGACGAAGATATCGCAGGACTCATTGCACAACGCAAGCTTTTCCCGTGCTTCTTTGGCTCTGCACTTAAAATCACGGGTGTTGACGAGCTTATCAAGGGACTCGAAGATTTCTTGCGTTTTAAGAAATATCCCGACACTTTCGGTGCAAAGGTTTACAAAATAACAAGGGATTCTCAGGGCAACCGCCTTACCCACCTTAAGGTTACAGGCGGTACTTTAAGTGCAAGAATGCCTATAAACGACAACGAGAAAATTAATCAGATAAGAATATATTCGGGCGAGAAGTTCTCTCCAGTTAACGAAATAAATGCCGGCGGAATCTGCGCCGTAACAGGCCTTGAATCTACATTTGCAGGACAATCCCTCGGCAAAGATTTGGAAGCTAATATTCCGATGCTTGAACCCGTGCTCACATATCAACTTCTGCTTCCCGAAGATGCAGATCCTCTTCTTGTTCTTCCCAAACTCAGGCTTCTTGAAGAGGAAGACCCCCAGCTCCATATCGTGTGGAATGAATTTCTTAAGGAAATACATCTGCAGGTTATGGGTGCCGTGCAGATTGAAGTGCTTCAGAACATAATTGCAGATCGTTTTGGTATTGATGTTAAATTCGGCGCAGGCAACATTGTTTACAAAGAGACTATCGCAGATACCGTCGAGGGCGTCGGCCACTTCGAGCCCTTGCGCCATTATGCTGAGGTGCACCTTATCTTAGAGCCCGGCGAACGCGGAAGCGGCGTAATGTACAAGGTTGATTGCGATACGGACAAACTTGATAAAAACTGGCAGAGACTTATACTTACACATCTGTATGAGCGTGCTCAAATTGGAGTACTCACAGGCTCACCGCTTACCGATGTAGTGATAACCCTTGTCGGCGGACGTGCACACCAAAAGCATACCGAAGGCGGTGATTTCAGACAGGCTACTTACCGTGCCGTAAGACAGGGACTTATGCAGGCAACTTCCGTCCTTCTTGAGCCATACTATAATTTTACACTCGAAATTCCGCAGGCTAATGTCGGACGTGCCATGACCGACCTCGAAAGAATGTACGCAAGCTTTGAGCTTGCACAAGCGGGAATGCAGATTTCTTCATCAGATGAAGCCGTTGACCTCGCAGTCATCATGGGAAGTGTACCCGTTGCAACCTTTGCCGACTATCAAAGCGAGCTTATTGCCTACACCAAAGGCCTTGGCAAGGTATCACTCCAGCAAGGCGGCTACAAACCCTGCCATAATCCCGAGGAAGTAATTGCTTCTATCGGCTATGATGCGGAACGTGATACCTCTAATCCTGCAGATTCTGTTTTCTGCTCGCACGGTGCAGGTGTTATTGTTCCGTGGTATGAAGTATTTGAGCATATGCACGTTGAAAGCATTCTTGCAGAGCGCATAAAAGAAATCTCCGGCAACTCCGAGGCAGAACTTCGCGACCCCAGACGTAGTAGCCGTACTGTCTCCGACAGATTCCTCGGCACAGAAGAAGTCGATGCAATCCTTCGCGATACTTACTATGCCAATTCAAGTTCTGACAGCAGACGTCGCAAACCTTTTTCCAAGACAAAGGGCGACAGTAGTGTAACTTATACCTACAAAGGCAAAGAAACCGTCCAAAACCAAGGCATATCCTACCTTCTTGTGGACGGCTACAATATAATTTTTGCTTGGGACGAATTAAAAGAGCTTGCCAAGAGCAACTTAGACGCTGCCCGCAGCAAACTCCTTGATATACTGTGTAATTATCAGGCCATGAAAAAATGCGAATTAATCGTAGTATTCGACGCTTATCGCGTCCAAAACCATGCCACCGAATTCCTTGATTATCAGAACATCCACGTTGTCTACACCAAGGAAGCCGAGACTGCCGACATGTATATCGAACGCTTTGCGCATGAGCACGGTCGCAAGCATTATGTTAGGGTTGCAACTTCAGACGGTCTTGAGCAGATAATTATCGTCGGACAGGGCTGTCACCTTGTATCCGCGAGAGAATTTGAACAAGAGGTTAAAGAGGTTGAGGAACACTTGCGCAAAGAATACCTCGACCGCAATTTGTAAATACAAAAAAACTATACTAAAAAAATATTCCCTGCCGCAAATCTGCGACAGGGAACTTTTATTTACGGCTATTTTTATAGTTCTTATCCTTCTACAACACTTTCATGCACCACTTCATACTGTTCTGCATGAGCTGTATATACTCCGGAATCTTAAATACTTCTGCGGTATGTCCCGGTGTTAAAAATACAAGCCTTCCATCACCCACAACCTTGCTCCAACCTGCAACATACTCTTTATCTCTGTAGATGTATACAAGGAATACCTCTTTGTCATCTTCCGTCAGTTCAAACTGATACGGCTCCTCGGGAAGTGAAAACGCACTACAACCTTCTGTAATCACATGCTCTTTCATCTCAAATCTAATCTCTTCCATAGCCGGATGCGTAAGGAACTTTCCGCCCATCATCTTTTCTAACTTTTCCTGGCTTTGAATACTGATTCCGTTGTGAAGAATTAAAAGTGCACCGCCTGCCTCAACATAAGAATAGAGCGCCTCGGACTCAGCATCTGTGAGTGCTCCGTCCCAGATATCAAGATAAGAAATCACTCCTGAATATTCTCCTGTCTTCAACTCAAGCAACTTGCCTGTATCATCCGTACACACAAGTTCCATCTCCGGAAACATCTTTTTCAAGCACTCGTCCACTCCACCAAAAGGATGATACATTGCATCTTTATAATTGCCTATCGCTAAAATTTTTTCTTTCATAATCTTCTCCTTACCAGCGAAGCGTGTCGCCTTTATAATCTACATAAACAGGATGTTCTGCCGTTTCAAGTCCGCTGTCAAGTGCCACTCTAAGTATTCCTGTTGCTGACTCCTTCGGTGTAAGCTTCGCGGTTGTATCAAGATGTCCTCGCATGTATGTCGCAACATGTCCCGGATGCATAACAATTACGCGACCGCCCTGTTTGAACAAATTGTTATGAACAATAGTTGACTGCATATTGGTCGCGGCCTTGGATATACAATAACCAAACCAGCCTTCTCTCCAACAATCTGCAATACTTCCTGCCTCGGAAGAAATATTTAAAACAGTCTTGTCTTCGCTCTTAAGAACAAGCTCTACAAGAGCATTAGTCACTCTAAGTGCACCAAGCGCATTTACATTAATTACTCTTAGCATCTCGTCAAAATCAAGCTCTTCCCCGAGAACCTTCTGCATATCGCCAAGAATTCCCGCGTCATTAATTAACAAATCAATATGCGGCACAAGCTTTTCAACTTCTTCCTTCATAGCTGCCACGCTCTCATCGCTTCCGATATCAACCTGCACGATTGCCATTTTGTCCTTATTTTTCTCCATAAGT
>JAZNXQ010000057.1:0-3524 GCA_045593945.1 Lachnospiraceae bacterium
GCTTCACCCGCATCCGTCATATCCGGCACAAAAACTCCGTACTCGTCTCCGCCAAGTCTGAACGCAATATCCTTATCCGGTGTAATGACTTCATTGATTACGTCCGCCATTATCTTGAGCACCGTATCGCCCGTCATATGACCAAAAATATCATTTATCTGTTTAAAATTGTCTATGTCCATGAGAAAAAATGTTCCGTTACACGACTTAAGCATATCCGCTATTGTAAGTTCGGCATACCTTCTGTTATAAAGATTGGTAAGCCAGTCCTTATCCGTTTTTTCTCTTATATTCTCATTTTGTTTTTCCATTATTCTGGAGAGAAGAATACAACTGTCGTTATTCTCCTCGTTCTTAATGTCGTTTTCAACATTCTCAAAACCGCCATTATCCCAAACCCTGAAAAATGCATCAAGAAGTTCAGGATCAAACTGGGTTCCGTTACCGTTCTCCAGCTCTTTTTTAATCTCATCCCTTGTAAGTGCCTTTCGATAAGGCCTGGGATTCTTCATTGCATCAAATGCATCAGCCACAGAAATCAGACGAGCAATAACAGGAATGTCATTACCTTCAAGACCTTCCGGATAACCTTTACCGTCATATCTCTCGTGATGATACTTTGCCGCACTTGCGAGGTCCTTTACAACCGAAATATCCCTGAGAATCTCACTACCGGCATGCACATGTTCTTTAATTATCTCAAACTCGTTCTCTGTAAGTGCCTGTTTTTTATTAAGGACCGATTCCGGTATTCCCACACGGCCTATGTCGTGCAGAATCGCGGCATAATGAAGCTTCTTGACTTCATTCTCGCTCCAACCGAGTTCTCTGGCCGTCTCTACCGCATATTCCGCCACGCGCATAGAATGTCCTTTTGTATAATCGTCTTTTGAATCAACTACATTGGCAAATGCCGTAATAGACTGCAACGTCAAACGCTCCAGCTCTTCTGTTTTATGCGCAACCTGTCTTTCAAGCTCACTTCTTAAGGCCTCAAGTTCGAGAGCCCTTTCCATACGTTTGAGAAGGCTTCCTGTCCGTATAGGTTTCACAAGATAATCCGCTACTCCGAGTTCGAAGCATTGTACCTCTGTCTCAACATCAGCTTCTTCACTCATAACCATTACCGGTATCTTTTTTCCGTCAACATAACCCAAAAGTGCCCTAAGCACCCCGAGTCCATCCGTATTCGGCATATTTATGTCCAACAAAATTAAATCCGGTATCTGCTGCTCCAGAATTTCAAAAGCAGCAGAATCCGAATTCGCAATATCTACTTTGTAGCAATTATCAAGTGCCTTTTTAACCTCTGTTAAATTAATGCTTTCAGCATCAATTACCAGTATGTTTTTCATCATTATTCACCTATAATCTGTTACGCAAAAAACTAATCTCTATTCGCCTTCCTCAGCAACTTCACGGTACTTCTTAAGAATTGTCTCCTGTATACGCTCACGAACTTCAGCATTAATAGGATGGGCAATGTCTCTGAAAATTCCGTCCGGGCTTTGACGACTCGGCATCGCTATATAAAGATGATCATCACCTTCTATAACCTTAATATCATGCACGACAAATTCATCGTCAATAGTAATCGCCACAATTGCTCTTAAGCGACCTTCTTTTGTGATTTTCCTCACTCTTACATCTGTAATGTTCAAGTGTAGGCCCCCCTTCTTTTGTATGTGAATTACATCATAAATCTATCATTTTTCTCAACGATTATCTTGACGTTACCGGGCTCACCGATATGAGTTGTATTGGCACGGATTGTTGCCCTGCTCTCAACTATACAATTCTCAATATATACGTTATCTCCGATATAAACATCGTTAAGAATAATGGAATTCTTAATTACACAATTACTTCCTACATATGTCTTCTTAAACAAAACAGAATTCTCAACCTTACTGTTAATAATGCTTCCGCTTGAAATAAGGCTGTTCTTAACTTCCGCTCCGGGATTATATTTTGCCGGAGGAAGGTCGTCTACTTTAGAATAAACTTCCGGATATTCTCTATAGAAGTAGTCTCTTACATCCTTCTTGAGGAAATCCATGTTCGTATTGTAATAAGCATCTACCGTAGAGATATTCTTCCAATACGAATCAAGCTGATAAGCATAAATTCTCTTAAGACTCTTGTATCTGATAAGAATGTCTGAAACGAAATCATATCTTCCGTCCTGTGCACTCTTCTCGATAAGTTCAATAAGCTGTCTTCTTCTTACAACGTAAATTCCCGTTGAAACGATATCCGAATCAGTCATAACCGGTTTCTCTTCAAAGTCAACGATTCTGTTCTCTTCATCGTACTTCACTGTACCGTAACGACAAGGGTCATCTCCCTCGGGAAGTTTTGCCGTAACAACCGTGATATCTGCTCTCTTATCAATATGATACTGAAGCACCTTGTTGTAATCAATCTTGCATACGCAATCGCCGCCGGAAATCACAACATAGGGTTCGTGACTCTTCTTAAGAAAATCAAGATTCTGGTAAATGGCATCTGCCGTTCCTCTGTACCAGAAATTATTATCAACGGTCATAGTAGGTGTGAATACAAATAAACCACCCTGCTTGCGACCGAAATCCCACCACTTAGATGAACTCAAGTGTTCATTGAGTGACTTGGAATTATACTGCGTAAGTACAGCAACCTTCTGAATATGAGAATTGGACATGTTACTTAACGCAAAATCTATACAACGGTAGCTTCCTGCCACGGGCATTGCCGCAACTGCTCTCTTGTTGGACAACTCCTGCATTCTTTTTCCGCCGCCGCCTGCTAATACAATACCTATTGCTTTCACTGGAAGTCACCTGCCTTAATAATATAATCTCCGCTTTCAAGCATTCCGCCTTTGTAATCCTCCGGCAATGTCACACCTGAAATAGCTGTATTCTTGCCGACCTTAACATTATCCGGAACCTCACTGTTTTCTCCGATGGTAACAAGGTCAAACGCATAAACCTTAGGATCAAGCTTACTCTCGGCATACTCACCGATACCAAGCTCTACACCGGAACCAATCTTTGTATTCTCAGCAATAAGTGCTTTATCAATCTTACTGTTTTCTCCGATTACTACATCCTTCATAATGATGGAATCTCTTATAACCGCACCTTCACCGATAATTACGCCGGAACCGATAACCGAGTTATAAACTTCACCGTATATCTCGCTACCTTCACCGATAATACAACGCTCAATCTTGGCATTGTCTGCGATATACTGCGGAGGAAGCTTGTCGCTCTTGGTATAAATACGCCAGAACTCTTCATAAAGATTGAACACAGGAATAATATCGATAAGTTCCATATTAGCTTCCCAATATGAACCGAGTGTTCCAACATCCTTCCAATATCCATTGTACTCGTATACAAACAATCTCTTGTTCTGCTCGAAGCAATAAGGAATAATATGCTTTCCAAAGTCACAGTTCTGCTGTTCTGAGAGAGTTAAAAGTGCTTCCTTAAGAACCTTCCAGCTGAAAATATAAATACCCATTGAAGCAAGGTTAC
>JAZNXQ010000058.1:0-1906 GCA_045593945.1 Lachnospiraceae bacterium
CCGCCTATTCCGTTGGCGCTGAAAACTACAAAGCTTACAAGAATAACAATCGTTACATATATGTGAGAGAAAACTCTCGGTATTTTTGCAAAAAACTTATTGAGGGCAAACTTCTCTGCCATAAGGAAAAACGCAAAGTAAAGTCCCCAAACGATAAATGTCCAGTCGGCACCATGCCAAAAGCCGGTAAGGAACCATACAACAAGTGTATTGAAAAGCCAACGAAGCTTCGGTACACGATTACCGCCGAGCGGAATATATACATAATCTCTGAACCAGGTTCCGAGAGACATATGCCATCTTCTCCAAAACTCTGCAATGCTCTTAGATATGAAGGGATAATTAAAGTTCTCAAGGAAGTGGAAACCGAATATTCTTCCGAGACCTATTGCCATATCCGAATAACCCGAGAAGTCAAAGTAAAGCTGTAATGAAATCGCTATTGCGTATACCCAATAAGACACAACCGACGGATTCTCAAGTGCATACAATGTTCTCGCCAAAGTTCCAAGCGTATCGGCAATCAATACTTTCTTTGAAAGACCGATTATAAAACGTGTTGCTCCATAGGAGAAATTCTCAAAAGAATGTTTTCTGTCGGAAAGCTCCGCTTCGACCGTTGTATAACGAACAATCGGTCCTGCAATGAGCTGAGGAAAAAGTGATACATACGTCGCAAGGCGCACAAAATTCTTCTGTACCTTTGCCTCCCCACGATATACGTCAATTGTATAACTGAGTGTCTGGAAGGTATAAAAACTGATACCAATCGGAAGTGCTATCTTGAGCAAACCGATATCACTTTTAAAAATTGAATTAACATTGCTTATAAAGAAATCCGAGTACTTAAAAAATCCAAGAACTCCTATACTTGTTATAACACTTGACCAAACAAATACCTTTGACCAGATTTTGCCGCGAAACTTATCGATAAGAATTCCATGAATGTAACTCGACAGCGTCGTCGCAAGCATAAGTATCGTGTAAATCGGCTCTCCGTAAAAATAGAAGAACAAACTTGCAATAAGCAAAACAAGATTCTTGAACTTAAACGGTACAATAAAATATATTAAAAGTACTGCTGCCAAAAAGTAGTAAATAAAACTTATTGTTGAGAATAACATTAGAATCACTCCCCGTCATTTTTGTATTTATAAAGGCACCTCGGCGTAATACCAAAGTGCCTTTATCGTGCTTAATATTAGGCTAATTTATATTATAATCCTTCGTTCATGCCCATACCTGTGTCTCCTTCATTTGACATCGGGCACATAAGGAAGAATACATAATCATTGTATGCACCGATTACTGTCTGCTCTGCCTCTACACAGATATTCCAACGGGGATCACTCTTCTCTGCAAGGTTAGCCATGAATGCGTTGATATCAGCGCCTTCTTCCATCTCAAATACATAACCTACAAACGGAATAGAACCAATCATCGGCATAAATACAGCACCGCTCTTAAAGCCTGTTATATCCTCTTTAAAACCTGTAAGCCAACCGGGAACTATTTCCATTGCACCACCCATGAACTGGATTGACTCGTGCATTACAACTGTGTTAGCAACCTCTGCTACAGACATCTCGGGATTAGCCATCATAGCTTCCTCAAATGCTACCCAAAGTGTCTCGCCCCATGAATTCTCTGCTACGTCAGGGTAAATAACTGATGCGTCGCCGCCCTCACTCTGAGCATTGTCAAGATCTGCGGGATACATAAGGAAGTATACCTTGTTCTCGTATGCACCAACCTGTGTGTAATCTGCTGATACACAGATGTTCCAACGGGGATTGCTCTGCTCTTTAAGCTTAGCGATAAATGCATTAACGTCTGCATCCTCTGCAAGCTCGAATACATAACCTACGAATGCGATTGAACCCATCATCGGTGCGAATGTTGCACC
>JAZNXQ010000059.1:0-25118 GCA_045593945.1 Lachnospiraceae bacterium
CTACCGCAAAAATGATTCTTTTTGACGGCTACTGCAACTGCCCTCTTTTTACGGGAAAAATTCTGCCCGGAGCTGTAGACACACAGAAAATATATTCAAATGGCTGGAGACAGAATCTCTTTACGGTGAGATGGCTAATGATGACGAGGGATTCTCGATTCTAATAATGAAAGGAACGCAGGAATGAAAAAAATTATGACAGAAGAACTTATTATCAAGAACGGAGAAAAAGATATTTACGGCAAAATATACCGCCCCGAAGGCAACGGCAAATTCCCTGCCGTAATTTTCAGCCATGGATATAACGGTATACATTCCGATTTTACAAAAGAATGTCAGTATTTTGCGAAGAACGGTTACATTGCTTACGCATATGATTTCTGCGGCGGCTCCACCCGTTCCAAAAGCAGCGGCAAATCCACGGACATGACCATCTTTACAGAAAAAGAAGATTTACTTGCAGTATTTGACTACATATCCGCAATGCCCGAAACTGACCCCACGCAGGTCTATCTTTTCGGTGGCAGCCAGGGCGGTCTCGTAACTGCACTTGCAACTGAGGAACGTGCCGAAATGGTAAAAGGTGTTATTCTCTACTTCCCGGCGTTCAACATCCCTGATGACTGGAGACATAACTACGCAAGTGTAGATGCCATCCCCGATGTTGTTGACTTCTGGGGCCTGAAGCTCGGCAAAAACTTTTTCGTTTCAATGCGTGAATTTGATACATTTAAGAATATCGGTGGCTTCCAAAAGAATGTGCTGATTATTCACGGCGACAAGGATAATATCGTGCCCCTCTCCTGCTCAGAAAAGGCAATTACAATTTACCCGAACGCAGAATTGATTGTTATGCCCGGCGAAGGTCACGGATTTTCTCCTGCCGGCGGACAGACCGCCATGGAAAAAGCTTTGGAATTTATGCAAAACAACTGATAACTCGGAGGAACGTATATGAACAGACCTTTCACAGATATCCCTCATGAATACTATAATACATGTACTACAGGCGGGACATTAACGCGACTTCATTACACATCAAACACATATGATGACAACAACTGCGAAATAAAAAAAGACGCCTTAGTCTACTTACCGTACGGATACGACAAAACAAAAGACGACTATAATGTATTTTATTTTATGCATGGCGGTGGCGGTAATTCCGACGAGGTTTTCGGAGGAATTGAAGCCCGCACAGATTTAAAAAATGTTGTAGACAATATGATTGCAAACGGCGACATTGAACCACTTATTATTATCGCGCCCTCATTTTACTATGAGGGAACAACGGAGGCCCTCACTTCTACAAAGGCAGCCGGTGCACTTACACAAAACTTTCACCACGAATTTATAAAAGACTTAATCCCCGCCGTAGAGAATAACTTCCGTGTAAAATCAGGAAGGGAACATCGTGCATTCGGCGGCTTCTCCATGGGCTCCGAAGCCACCTGGAACATATTTGCCAAAGCGCTTTGTGAAGTTAAATATTTCCTTCCCATGAGCGGTGACTGTTGGGCAATCGAGCTTCAGGGCGGTCTTTCACGACCCAAAGAAACCGTACAATTTCTTATAAATTCAGTTAAAAATTCCGGAGTTGCCAAAACCGATTACAATGTTTTTGCATGCACCGGAGATGAAGACATTGCCTATAACCCCATGAATTCCATGCTGAATGAAATGATGATTCACCCCGATTTTTTTGAGTTCGGTACAGACTTTTCAAAAAGTAACTTCGTGTACTGCCTCGCAGCGGGTGGAATTCATACATACGACTACTGTTACAAGTATTGCTATAACGCATTACCACACTTTTTCAAATAACAAAATAAAAGCTGAGTATATGCTTTACATATACTCAGCTTTATATTTAACTCTCTTCTATAACACTCTTCACGAGCTGCCACGCAATACTACCCTCTCGAATTTGACTTAAAGCATCTTCGAATTTAAACCATTTCACCGCATCAACCTCCTGCGACAGCTTAAATTCTGCTTTTTTAACGACGGCTTTAAAGCCAAGCATAAGCATCTCTTTCTTTTCGTAAGGATAACTTTTCATAAACTTGAGGTCAGTCACGTCAAGGCCTATTTCCTCTTTTATCTCTCGAACAGCGGTCTCCTCTGCCGACTCGCCTATCTTCATTATGCCGGACACGCACACATATGTCTCCGCCGAAAGATAATTCTGTCTAAGAAGCGCAACCTCCCTCTCCTCATTTACAACCGCCGCAATAATGCAGGTTGTGAACATGTCCCAAAGCGGAACATTGCACCTCGTACAAAAAGGGATTAAACCCTCGTCACCTATTTCTTTTTTATCTGCTTTTGTGCCACAGTGCGGGCAGTATGTGAATCTCATATTTTTTCCTTTCTCTACACCTTAAAGCGATACCCAACTCCCCAAATCGTCTCTATATACTGGGGCTTCGCGGTATCATACTCAATTTTCTCGCGAATCTTCTTGATATGCACGGTAACAGTCGCAATATCGCCGATGGACTCCATCTCCCAGATTTCTCTGAAGAGTTCTTCCTTCGTAAACACATGGTTAGGATTCTTAGCAAGAAATGTAAGAAGATCAAATTCCTTCGTTGTAAAAATCTTCTCTTCACCGTTTACAAAAACACGTCTTGCCGTTTTGTCAATCTTGATGCCGCGGATTTCAATTGTCTCGTTCTCCGGCATACTGCTTACAACAAGTCTCTCATAACGTGCAAGATGTGCCTTTACACGCGCCACAAGCTCACTCGGGCTAAAGGGCTTGGTAATATAATCATCTGCGCCGAGACCAAAACCTCTTATCTTGTCGATGTCTTCTTTTTTAGCGGACACAAGCAAAATCGGAATATCCTTG
Source organism: Lachnospiraceae bacterium (assembly GCA_045593945.1). Taxonomy (GTDB): domain Bacteria; phylum Bacillota; class Clostridia; order Lachnospirales; family Lachnospiraceae; genus SIG300. The sequence continues at coordinate 2,858 of JAZNXQ010000059.1, forward strand.
CGCTCGCGAATCTGGCGGCAAATCTCAAATCCATCCACGTTGGGCAGCATCAAATCAAGCAAAAACAAGTCAAAATCCTCGTTTATCGCTCTATAAAGTCCTTTGTCTCCGGTAGTCTCTATTTCAACCTCGAACCCGCTAAGCTCCAGATAATCTTTCTCAAGCTCCGCGATTGTAAGCTCATCCTCAACTATTAATATTCTACTCATAACTTAACCTCCTGATATTTACGAAATACCATACACATGGTCGTTCCTTCGTCCTCTTTACTCAACGCCCAGATTCTTCCGCCGTGGTCTTCAACAATCTTTTTAACAATGGACAAACCGATTCCGCTTCCGCCCTGCATAGAATTTCTCGACGTGTCACTTCTGTAGAATCTGTCAAATATATACGGCAAATCCTTTTGCGCGATACCCTTTCCGTTATCCGATATCTCTATCTGGATAAAGTCGCCCGCATCAAGAATATGAATCTGAATCAGTCCCCTATCCTTACCGATATATTTCACGGAATTACCGATGATATTGTTAACGACCTTTTTAATCTGCTCAACATCCGCGATAAAAATCGTAGACTTGTCAACATCATTCTTATATATCAAATCAATATTTTTTTCTTCAAGATCAAGTGCGAGTTCCTCTGCACAATCGCTGAAATAGCGGTCCACATTAACCTTATCAAAAGTGTACGGAATCCTGTTGGTGTCAATCTTAGAATAAAACGTAAGCTCCTCAATAAGCTTGTTCATCTCTATGGTCTTATTGTAAATTGTTTTGATGTAACGGTCCATCTTCTCAGGTGTATCCGCAACACCATCCATAATACCCTCAACATAACCCTTAATCGCTGTAATCGGCGTCTTTAAATCATGTGAGATATTACTGATAAGCTCTTTGTTCTCGCGGTCATACTGAAGTCGCTCCTCTGCCGTCTCTTTGAGCCTTTGACGCATGTCCTCGAAATCCTTACATAAATCACCGATTTCATCATCACTTATCTCATTGAGACTGTAATCAAGATTACCCTCTCTAATCTCATGCGTTGCCTTTTTAAGCTGCTTAAGCGGTGCAAAAATACTTTTATAAATCCATGTTGTCATTACAACGGCCGTAATCACCATTCCGACAATTATAAGAAGCACTATTCCTCCAAGCAGGTTCTGAACTTCAGGCACCATTTTCTCAATGGTTGTCACAATACAGAACATTCCGTCAGAACTATCCGAAAATACAAAATCCGACTGCTTAATCAAATATTTTCCGGTAATATAATAACCGCTGTCCCCATCCGTATTGGTATATGCAAAATTCTTAAGTGATTCGTATATACCTTTAATATCCTCCGAAGTACTTCCGTTATAAATAACCTCTTTATTCTTAAGCACCAGCAAAAAAGAATATTTGTCCTTAAGCTGACCGTTTATTTTTTCCAACATAGCCTCATCTTCGAGGCTGGCCGGACTGTACTTTGCAAGTGAAAGTATCTCTTTATGTATCTTCTGTGTGAGACCATCAAGAAGCTTGGTCGTATTGGAAAAAGCTCCAATGCCCTCGCCGTCAACATTATAATAATTCTCTATGGCATTCATCTGATAATTTGCAAAAATAACACTTCCGACACCGATTAAAAAAAGCGGTGTACATATAACTATCAAAAATGCCACTACAAGTCTGGTTCTTATCTTCAATGTATTTTTCTTCATAAGCAACCCCCTTACTTTTTATAATATCACACCCGACACCTAAAATACACGAAAACTACGGTAAACTTTATTAATTTTCTATAAAGTAAACATCAAAATTGCCCTAATTTACTTTCAACAAAAAGTCAGAGGGTAACCCTCAAGTCCTTTTGACTATAGGAATACCCTCTAAGATTTCTTCCATGTACGCTTATAAAAGCAATGCTTATGTAAAATTGTATATTGGTAATACAGGCTGTAATTCGCCTTCTCTGTCGTAATAAAGTGGCAATAGTCTCCGATATTGTTAACGCCCGCAACAGCCTCCTTGGCCGCACGCACACAACTGTCACTCGGCCCCTTCTGAAGACGTTTATCAAGTACACCCGACTGTGCTGTTGAGAACTGATTTTTGGCGTAAATTATCTCCGTAAGAGTATCTCCATATCCTGCAAGATAACGGTTAAGAACAACATTAGCTACAGCAAGCTTACCTTCATAAGGCTCGCCACCTGCCTCTTCATATACAAGACAGGCAAGCAGATAAATATCCTCATCTGAGAAAGTAAACGGTGCTCTATTGGCCGGATTGATAACCTGGCTGTTGGCAAGAACCTTCTTGATAAATGCCTCTCTTGCCGCTCTCTCTGCAGCCTCCTTAGCAAGTCTTATCTGTTCCTTCTCTTCTTCAATAGTAATACCTTTACCAAAATCATATGAAAGTTCAACATATTCTGCCGCAAGATAAGCAACTCCCGACGGATTATCGGATGTTGAATGCTTAATCTTTACCCAACCGTTTTCTTCAGATATTGCTGCAAATTTCTGATTTTTATATGCTGAACCATAATAACCGCAATCTATATTAGCTTCTTCTCTGATTCTTAAACCACTAACCGTCACTTTGGCAACATAAAGACCTTCTTCAATAACATACTCTTCGGCAGCATGACCCGTAACAGTATATTCATTACTTACATACCCATCTACGTTACCTGAAGTAATATGTGCCCATCCGTTATCCAATTGTTCAACTATCGTTGCCTTATCTCCGACATAAAGCTTACCGACTATCTCTGATTCTACAGTAGGCTCTTTTCTTACGTTAAGATATAACTTAACATCTGCAAAAAGGTATCCGTCATATATGGACGGTCCCAAATCTACTGTTGTCGTCTCCGGCTCGGGTGTAGTAGTCTCGGGCTCTGGCGTAGTTGTCTCCGTCGGAAGCTCAACAATAATCGTCTCCATAGGATCAGTACCCTGTGTTCTTCCGTCATCATCATCCCCGTGTCCGTCACCTGTCTCAATGGAACTGCTGCTACTCGGTGTCTCGGTCGGTTCCTCGTCGCGGTTGCATGCCGTCATTGAAATCATCGCTATTAATAATACTACTAAGCATGCCACCCCTAACACACTTATGCTTCGTTCCTTTTTAAGCACAAACTATACCTCCAAACAGTTATTGTCTTCGCTGTCTGTATCCTTCATACATAAGTATCGATGCAGCTACTGCCGCATTCAAAGATTCCACCTGCCCCTGCATCGGAATAATAATTCTCTCGTCTGCAAGCTCGGCAATCTCTTCCGTAAGACCCTTGGCTTCGTTACCGATAACAAAAGCCGTGCCTTTTGTGTAATCACACTCATCGTACGCATATCTGCTGCCCTTAAGATATGCCGCATATACGGTACAAGTCTCTTTAATCTTATTAATGGTTCCCGGCAAATCCTCCGTATACATAAACGGAACCCTGAAAACCGTTCCCATGGTCGAACGGATAACCTTAGAATTATATATATCTACACAACCCTTGCTAAGAATAATACCTGTAACTCCCGCGCCCTCGCCCGTACGCAAAATTGTTCCGAGATTACCCGGATCCTGAAGTTCCTCAAGCACCATAAACAGCGGGGCACCTTTAACATTACTGCGCAAATCCTCAAAAGAATAATGATACTGCTTTACAACCGCAAGAATTCCCTGCGGAGTAAATGTGTCACTTATCTCCTTAAAAACCTTGTCGGAAACAATCTCAAACTTCACTCCTTCAAGCAGAGCCTTCTGCTCCGGCATCTCAAGAAAACTCTCTGACACAAAAACCGACACAATCCTGTCCTTCGGAAGCTCAGAAAATATCTTAATGCCTTCCACAACAAAAACATCCTGCTCATTACGGGCTTTGCTCTTTTTCTGTAATGCAATTATATTCTTAATCTGTGCGTTACTGCTACTGGTTATCATTCTTCTTACCAATCTTCTTAAAATGCTGACTATAAATTAATACTTTGATAAAATCTGACTGATTTCAAATTCGTATTCATCAATATCCTTCGTCATTGCGAGTGCCTCGTCAATATCATAATCGCAAATAGAACCGTTCTTCATTGCAACTACTCTCTTGGTCTTGCCCTGTGTTAAAAGGTCAACTGCGTAAGCACCCATAAGAGAGGCCATCATTCTGTCCTTACATGTAGGTGTTCCTCCTCGCTGCATGTGACCGAGGATTGTTGCTCTTGTCTCAACACCTGTTGCAACCTCAATACGTTTTGCCATACTTGCAGAGTGTCCTATACCCTCTGCATTGATAATGATATGATGCTTCTTACCGCGCTTTCTCGTCTCAATTACATGGTTGATAAGTGTCTGCTCATCACCGTCATAACGCTCGGGAAGCAAAATATCCTCCGCACCACACGCAATACCGCACCAAAGTGCAATGTATCCCGCATGACGACCCATAACTTCGATAATACTGCAACGCTCATGTGATGTTGAAGTATCTCTAACCTTATCGATAGCATCAAGTGCTGTATTAATGGCTGTATCAAAACCGATAGTATATTCTGTACATGAAATATCAAGGTCGATTGTTCCGGGAACGCCGATTGCATTGATTCCGAGTCCTGAAAGCTTCTGTGCTCCTCTGAAAGAACCGTCACCGCCAATTACAACAAGACCGTCGATGCCGTGCTTCTTACAAATCTCCGCACCCTTCTTCTGACCTTCCTCTGTCATAAACTCCATACAACGTGCGGTATAAAGAATTGTACCGCCCTTCTGAATAATGTCGGAAACACTTGATTTGTCCATATCGATAATTTCTTCATCAAGAAGACCCTGATATCCTTTGAAAATACCCTTAACCTTCATACCCTTCTCAAGTGCGGCTCTTACAACGGCACGGATTGCCGCGTTCATACCCGGTGCATCACCACCGCTTGTCAATACGCCAATTGTCTGTATCTTATTCGCCATTATTCTTTCCTCCATTGTTATAAATCTGTCAATCATTCCTATTTTAATGCATTTTCGCCGTGTTTTCAATACTCTTTTCAACGACTTTGACATTATCTGCACCGAATTTAGCCGATAATCTGCCTATAAGTGCCGCATCGGCCTGTACATTGTAGTTCGGAGGCAGTATTTTCTTGGCCTTTTCCTTGGCACAGTATATTACAAGGCTGTCCTTACCGTCCGAATCTGCCACAGTATCCAAAAGTTCTTTTTCTCTTGCAAGATACTCATCCTTGTCGGCAAATTTAATCCACAACTCCGCCGGCACACTGTCAAAAGGAATGACCTTTTCGCAGATAAGTTTGCCGTTTTCTTCCTCTGTTGCCGATACACGACCCTTTACAAAAATCTTCTCGTCAGCATTAAGATAATGCCTGTAAGCTTCAAAATCACGCGGAAACAGGATAACCTCAACCGTTCCGACAAGATCTTCAAGTGTAATAAATGCCATCATCTTATTGGTTTTCGTAGTCTTAACGGTCTTGCCCGTAACCATTCCGCCAACCCACACAACCTGTGAATCGTTAAGTACCATCTCACCGGTCTCTTCGTCATGTACAAAGTCACTTGTTCTCGCAGTAATATTGCGATTCATCTTAGCCTGATACTCTTCAAGCGGATGTCCGCTAATATATATTCCGAGAACTTCTTTTTCATAACCAAGCAACGCTTCTTTTGAAAATTCACCACAGTCGGGAAGTCTTATCTCATACTCCTGTTTTACCTCTTCTGCCGCAAAATCAAACAGGGTCATCTGACCTTCTATCGACTTTTTCTTCTGGTTCGATATCTGGTCTATTATCAAAAGATACACACTCAAAAACTGCTGTCTTGTTCCTCCGAGTCCGTCAAAAGCACCTGCTTTTATAAGGCTCTCGACTACATTTTTCTTGAGGTCGTTAGCCATATTACGCTCTATAAAATCCTGAAGGCTCTGATATTTGCCGTTAACCTCTCTTTCTGCAACAATTGCATCCACGATATTGCGGCCGATGCCCTTAATTGCAGTAAGCGCATAACGGATATTGTTGCCGGATACAGAGAAGTCAGCCTCACCCTCATTGATGTCGGGCTGCAAAATATTAATACCCATCTCTCGACAGGAATAAATGTATTCCGATACCTTCGAGGAATTATCTATTACGGAGGTCATGAGCGCCGCCATGAACTCCACGGGATAATAATGCTTCATATATGCTGTCTGATAAGACACCACCGCATACGCTGCAGCATGTGACTTGTTAAAAGCATACTTAGCAAAATCCGTCATTTCATCATAAATCTTATTGGCAATCTCTTCGCTTATGCCGTTCTTAATACAACCGACGATGCCCTTTTCTTCGTTACCATAAACAAAGTTGGCACGCTCCTTCTGCATCTCCTTATCCTTTTTCTTGGACATTGCTCGTCTAAGGAGGTCACTCTGTCCGAGCGTATATCCTGCGAGGTCACGCACAATCTGCATAACCTGTTCCTGATACACGATACAACCGTAGGTCGGCTCAAGGATTGGCTGAAGTTGCGGACATCTGTAAGTAATACTGTCGGGATTATTCTTACCGCGCAAATACTGCGGAATAAAATCCATGGGACCCGGACGATACAAGGAAATTCCTGCGATAATATCCTCCAGATTCTGCGGCTTAAGTTCCTTAATGAAACTCTTCATACCTGCACTTTCAAGCTGGAAAATACCGTCGGTCTTACCGGTACCAATGGAATCAAGTACCGCTTTATCGTTATAATCAATCTTTTCTATGTCAATATCCTTGCCTGTACTCTTACATGCGAGTCTTACGGCATTCTGGATAACCGTAAGCGTACGAAGTCCAAGGAAGTCCATCTTGAGAAGACCGAGCTCTTCAAGAGTCGTCATTGTAAACTGCGTTGTAATTGAACCGTCGCTCGCTCTTGAAAGCGGCACGTATTCACTTGCGGCCTTCTGACTGATAACTACGCCCGCCGCATGCATGGACGCATGACGCGGAAGTCCTTCGAGACGTTTTGACATGTCTATAAGATTATGTACCTCGTCATCAGCCTCATAAAGTGCCTTAAGCTCTGAATTAGTCTCTAAAGCTTTCTCTATCGTAATATTAAGCTCATTCGGTATCATCTTGGCAATAGCATCAACTCTTGCATAAGGAAGGTCAAGTGCTCTTCCGACGTCACGGATTACACCTCTTGCCGCCATAGTACCGAAAGTAACAATCTGCACCACTCTGTCCTTGCCGTATTTTCTTACAACGTAGTCAATAACTTCCTGTCTTCTCTCAAAACAAAAGTCAACGTCGATATCGGGCATGGACACACGCTCGGGATTAAGGAATCGTTCAAAAATAAGGCTGTATTTCACAGGGTCAATTGTCGTAATGCCGAGGCAATACGAAACAATACTTCCGGCTGCAGAACCTCGTCCCGGACCTACACTGATTCCGTTATCCTTGGCATATTTGATGAAATCCCACACTATGAGGAAATAATCCACATAGCCCATCTGTTTTATAATTGAAAGCTCATAGTCGAGCTGTTTTCTCAAACGTCCGTCATCCTCGGGATATCTCGCTTTAAGTCCCTCATCACAAAGTTTATTAAGGTATTCCCACGCAGTAAGCCCATCCGGAACATCGTACTGTGGAAGCTTTGTAACATGGAACTCAAAATCCACATTACAGCGCGTGGCAATATCATACGTATTCTCAAGTGCTTCAAGTGCATAAGGAAAAAGACGTGCCATTTCCTCTTCAGACTTAAGATAATACTGACCGCCCTCGTAGCGCATTCTGTTCTCATCAGAAACCTTCTTACCGGTCTGGATGCAAAGAAGAACGTCATGCGGCTCTTCATCATCCCTGTTAATATAATGAACGTCATTGGTCGCAACAAGCTTAATTCCTGTCTCCTTACTCATACGAAGAAGCTGCTGATTAACTCTTTTCTGCTCCGGCATACCATGATCCTGAAGTTCCAAAAAGAAATTGCCCTCGCCAAATATCTCAAGATATCTGTAAGCCGCCGCAACACCCTCTTCATACATTTCCCTGTTAAGGAAACGCTGAACTTCACCTGCAAGACATGCACTGAGCGCAATAATGCCTTCATGATACTCACGAAGCACCTCATAATCAACTCGCGGTTTATAATAAAATCCATCAACAAAGCCCGCAGATACAATCTTCATAAGATTCTCATAGCCGTGGTTATTTTCTGCAAGCAAAACAAGGTGATAATATCTGTCATCACCTGCATTTGCCTCTTTATCAAAACGTGAACCGGGCGCCACATATACTTCACACCCGATAATCGGCTTAATTCCGACGTCCTTTGCTGCCTTATAAAAATCAATAGCGCCATACATAACACCATGATCCGTGATTGCCAAACTGTCCATACCTAGCTCTTTGGCACGCACTACAATCTCTTTAATTTTACCCGAACCGTCAAGCAGACTATACTCCGTATGAACGTGTAAATGTGTAAACGCCATTGCTGTATCTCCTTTTTATCTTAATAAAATCTGTAAATTCGCTTCTAACGCAAAAACATATACTTATACAAGTATATAATATCACAAAATCAGCATTAGTAAAAGCAAAAACTCCTGCATATTATGCAGGAGTCCGATTATCGGTAATATTTTGCTTAGTTTTCACTACTTAAGTACTTCTCGATATTCTCGATAGCCTCGTTTTCGTCCTTACCGTCAGCTGTTACAACAACCTCTTCGCCTGTGCTAAGGCCGAGTGTCATCATACCCATAATACTCTTGGCATTGACTTTTTTGTTGCCGCACTCAACATAGATAGCACTCTCATGCTGGCTTGCAACCTGAACAAATAATGCAACGGGACGTGCTTCCAATCCTGTAGGAATTGTAATCGTCATTTTCTTGGTAATCATACTGTTTCTCCTCTCTCTTCTCTCAGTGCGTCGGCTATACTGCTAAGCTTACGCAATCTGTGATTGACTCCGGATTTACCCACCGGCGGGTCAAGTGCCGCACCTAATTCCTTAAGTGAGGCTTCGGGACGCTCAAGTCTGGCCTTTGCAATATCTTCAAGGCCCTCTGCCAATCCTTCAAATCCTACTGTGTCCCTGATATATTCAATATCGAGTTTCTGCTTAACTGCCGCAGAAACTGTCTTATTAATATTCGCTGTCTCGCAATTAAACTTCCGGTTAACGCTGTTACGTATATCCTTAAGGATTCTGACATTCTCAAATTCCATAAGAGCTACATGTGCTTCCATTATGTTCAGAACATTAACAATCTGTTCTCCCTCTTTAATGTATGTCACGTAGTATTTTTTACGCAGAATAATTTTGGAATCAATGTCAAAACTTCTCAAAACATTCTGAATCTGCTCTGCTTTGGCCTCAGTCGCACACGCAATCTCGAAATGATAATTCTTCTCGGGCGTGTTAACTGAACCAGCCGCAAGGAATGCTCCTCGGAGGAATGCTCTCTTGCAACATGTCTGCTGGATAACAATATTGTCCGCTACCGAAAGGTTCTCTTCAATATCATTGTTATGTAAAAGCTTGGTTGCCTGAAGCACTTTAAGTGAATCCTCATGATCCTCAATCGTAATGACATATAGTCTGCTGCGCCTTGAGGACATGTTCTGTCTGATTGAGACACTAGTACTTATATTAAATGCTTTTTTCAATAATGTAAAGTACTTTCTTACAACTGCTATATTTTCTGACTGGATTTTAATGCAGTAATGGTCGTTTGCAGAGATGAGAATTCGTCCGCAAAAGCTTGTAATTGCTGCAATTTCCGCTATCTGACAGTGTCTGGCACTGCTTAGCTGTCTGGAAAGTTCTTCTTTTACATTACCGGTAAATGACATTCTAAACACCCCGATTTTTGTTAGTTCTTATCCTGTCGCGCTCAATATCACGATGCTCTACCTTAATTCCGTAGCCCTCATCATTCTGCTCAAGACGCTTAAAAAGCTCATTGGCAAGTGTAACCGAACGATGTTTTCCACCGGTACATCCGACACTAACCACAAGCTGGTTCTTACCCTCTAAAATATAATTCGGAATCAAAAACCTGAGCATATCTTCAAGTTTATCAAGAAAAATCTTGGACGGCTCAAAGCCCATAACATAATCCGAAACTTCTTTATCATTGCCTGTAAGAGGCTTCAACTCATCAATATAAAAAGGATTCGGCAAACATCTTACATCAAAAACAAGATCCGAGTCGTTCGGAATACCATATTTGAAACCGAACGAAAGAATCGTAACCATTATATTATTAAAATTTTCATCGTGAACAATTATTTTCTCTATCTCCTGCTTAAGCTCTCTTGTAAGCAAGTTGGTTGTATCCAGTATAATATCCGCCTGTTTTTTCAAAAAGTCAAGCTTTTGTCTTTCAAGAGCGATACCTTTATCTACTCTGCCCTCCTGAGCAAGCGGATGCGTCCTTCTTGTCTCCTTATAACGCTTTATAAGGACTTCATCAGACGCATCAAGGAATAATATATCATATTCAAAATGTTTGGTTGACAAATCTTCAAGTATGTCTTCAAGGCCGTTCAAAGACTGCCCGCTTCGTATATCAACACCGATTGCAACCTTATTTATTTTTTCTCCCGGCTGTCTGGTAAACTCAGCAAACTTGCCCACAAAGGCAAGCGGCAGATTATCCACGCAAAAATAGCCTGCATCTTCAAGCACTTTTAACGCGGTACTTTTTCCCGCTCCGGACATTCCCGTAACAATTACAAAATGCATATTATCCCTCCGAAATTCAAAACTGTACTACATCTGTCAGTTTTGCTTACTCTTATGCAGTTCCGGCTAAAATCCAAGTAATTTTACTTCCGGTTCAAGCTCAACACCAAATCTATCAAGCACCGTTGCTCTGACATGCTCAATAAGTCTTATTACATCATCGGCAGTTGCGCTACCTTTGTTAATAACAAAACCGCAATGTTTTTCAGAAACGGCAGCTCCGCCTATCGTATATCCACGCAAGTCCGCATCCATTATAAGCTTCCCTGCAAAATATCCTTCAGGTCTTTTAAACGTACTTCCCGCACTCGGATACTCAAGCGGCTGCTTTTCTCTTCTTTGCATGGCAAGCTCCGCCATCCTTGTGCGGATTGCCTCAGTATTGTCTGTATAATCAAGCTTGATTACCGCCGAAAAAACGATATATCCTTTTTTCGGAATTATTGAGGTTCTGTAGCCCAATTCAAGCTCTTCATTAGAAAGTACTACAAAATTACCCTCGCTGTCAAGAAGCTTAGCCGACTCCACAACCTGCTTCATCTCTCCGCCGTAGGCTCCCGCATTCATTACAAGTGCACCGCCGAGTGTCCCCGGAATTCCCGCTGCAAACTCAAAACCCGTAAGTGAATTCTTAAGAGCTACCTGTGCAATACCCGCAAGCGTTGCACCTGCCGTCGCATAAATTTTCTCGCCTTCACAGCGTACCTCACGAAAATTCTCGCCGATTTTGATAATAACGCCATTGTAGCCTTTGTCACTGACAAGAAGATTGCTTCCGTTACCGATGACATAAAAATCAATATTATGCTCTTTACATATCAAAATCACTTCTTTGAGCGCATCTTCACTGTCGGGTGTAAGAAAATAACGCGCAGGACCACCGATTCTGAAAGTGGTATGCTTCGCAAGCGGTTCATTCTCAATTATATTACCCTCACCCACAATCTCATAAAGCGCACTATAAAGCTCGTTCACGGACATAATCTCCCTTCTGTTTTATAAAATCATTCTCTGCAAATTTATCGAAAACAACAGCTCCTTGTTTTACAACACAAGCCCTGCCGCACCGTAAATTCCCGCATCATTACCAAGTGTGGCAAGCACAATCTTCGTATCCCTGCAGGCATGAAAGGCCTTCTCTTTATAATACTTTATCACCATATCCGTCAAAATATTACCTGCCTTGGAAACTCCTCCGCCGATAACAATAACTTCAGGATTAACAACGCATGTAATGTGTGCAAGCGCCGTAGCAAGGCATTCGCTTACATCATTAACAATAACTGCAGCAAGCTCATCGCCTGCTTTAAAACCATCAAAAACATCCTTAGCAGTTAAATCTTCTTTTCTTAAAACTGATTCCTTATCAGTCTTTGCAAGCACTCTCTTCGCATGACGCACAATTCCCGTCGCTGATGCAATCTGCTCAAGACAACCTTTTTTGCCGCAGTTACACATCTCAGGCTCATCATACAAAACAGGCATATGACCAATCTCACCTGCCGCTCCTGTCGCACCTGATAGAATCTTGCCGTCAAGCACTATTCCGCCGCCGACACCTGTTCCGAGCGTAACCATAACAAGACTTTTATTACCTTTACCGGTACCCTGCCACAACTCTCCGAGCGCCGCAACATTTGCATCATTCTCAACAGAAACCGGAAAATACTTTCCGCCAAGTGCACATTTAAGCTCTTTCTCCAGTTCTTCTTTAACATTATATTCTGCCCATCCGAGATTAACACAGCCTTTTACAACGCTCTTAAACAGCACCGGTCCGGGCACACCCACACCGAGCCCCTCTACATCCTCAGACTCAACATTCTTTTCGTGCATTTTATCCGCAACCGCAACCGCAACATCCCTAAGAATTTTCTTTCCCTGCTCTGATTTGTCGGTCACAATCTCCCACTTATCTATAAGCTGTCCTTCCACCGTAAACAGACCACATTTTACGGTTGTTCCTCCGATATCTATTCCGAAACAATACTTCATTGTCTAGTCCTCATCTTCCCTGTTTCTTGCCATATTTTCCTGAACTCTCTTGTAGAGCTCCTCAGTTGCATTGTAACCCATCTTCTTCTGACGGAAATTAACTGCCGCAGACTCAACGATAACCGCAAGGTTACGGCCGGGACGAATCGGAATCGAATGGCACACAACCTTGTTACCGAGATATTCGATATATTCGTCATTGGTTCCGAGTCTGTCGTACTCTCTTTCTTTATTCCACTCTTCAACCCTGATTACAACGTCAATTGACTGAGTTTCCTTAATACTTTCAACACCGAAAAGGTTCTTAACGTTAATTACACCGATACCGCGCACCTCAATAAAATGCTTGGTAACTGCTGGTGCAGAACCGATAAGCGTATCATCACTTACTTTACGAATCTCTACAGCATCGTCCGCAACAAGACGGTGACCTCTCTTAATAAGCTCGAGTGCAGCCTCACTCTTACCGATACCGCTCTCACCTGTGATAAGAACACCTTCACCATATACATCGACAAGTACACCGTGAATTGAAATACAGGGAGCAAGCTTTACCTTCTGCCAACGAATTATCTCCGCCATAAAAGCAGATGTGGATTTATCTGTCCTGAGAACCGGTACATCATATCCTATTGCCATCTCAAGAAGCTCCGGATCAGGATAAAGTCCGCGACAAAATACAAGGCACGGAATGTTGCATGACAACAACTGATTATATCTTTCTGCTTTTGTGTCCGTATCAAGTGTCTTTAAATAAGTGTCCTCAACCTGTCCTATAATCTGAACACGATGTGAATCAAAATACTCATAAAAACCTGTAAGCTGAAGTGCGGGACGGTTAATATCCGGCTCTGTTACCTTTTTTGCCGCCACATTAATCTCCGGTGTCAAATTCTCCAAACCAAATTTCTCAATAATTTCCGATACTCGTATTGCTGCCATATACCTGCTCCTCTTTTCTGTAATATTTTATGAATGAAAAAATTTATATACTTCGTTTGCGGCACCTTCCGTCATGCCCTCTGTTTCTTTAAGTAACTCGACGGACGCCTCTTTAATTGCCTCGATAGACTGGAAATGCTTCATAAGTGCCTTACGCCTTGCCGGTCCTATGGACGGTATATCGTCAAGCACCGAATGCACCTGCTTCTTACCTCGCAAATCACGATGAAATGTAATTGCGAACCTGTGTGCTTCATCCTGAATTCTCGTTATAAGCTTAAAACCTTCTGAACTCCTGCTTATCTCCAGCTCCTCGTTATTATAATAGAGTCCCCTGGTTCTGTGAAAATCATCCTTCACCATGCCGCACACCGGAATGTCCAACCTCAGTTCATCAAGCACCTCGAGTGCTATGTTGACCTGACCTTTTCCTCCATCCATCATAATCAAATCAGGGAATTTTGTAAAGCTTCCCATGTCGACGGAGATATTTTTTTCTTCCAGGGTACGCATCTCGTCAAGTCCGTGCGCAAAACGTCTCGTAAGCACCTCGCGCATACTTGCGTAATCATCGGGACCTTTGACATTCTTAATCTTGAACTTCCTGAAATCGTTACGCTTAGGCTTGCCGTCCTCATATACCACCATCGAGCCAACTGACTCAAAACCTGCGGTATTGGAAATATCAAAAGCCTCAACCCTGCTGATATGAGAAAGTCCGAGAAGTTCCTCTATCTCACCAAGTGCACCTCTTGTACGCTGTTCCTCGCGCTTAATCTTGTCCTTATCCTGTGCAAGAACGAGCTCTGCATTTTTTCTCGCAAGCTCAACCATTTTTTCCTTCTGGCCCTTCTGCGGAACCTTCAGGTATACACGTTGACCTTTCTTTGCCGTAAGCCACTCCTCAAGAAGCTCCATATCCTCTATATGCTCCTGTAAAAACAGCTCCTTCGGTATAAAAGGAGTTCCTGCATAGTACTGCTTAACAAAGCCCGAAAGAATCTGTCCGCATTCATCCTGCGAACCGATTCTCATATGAAAATGCTCTCTTCCGAGAAGCTTGCCGCCTCTTACAAAAAAGACCTGAATTACCGCATCCTCACCGTCCGAAGCCATCGCAATAATATCCCTGTCCTCCTGCTCCTCGGACGTAATCTTCTGCTTCTGCGAAATATGCTTAATGCTGTTTATCAAGTCCCTGTATTCCTTCGCCTCTTCAAACTCCATACGTGCGGAAGCCTCGTACATCTGCCTCTCGAGATTTTTAAGAATCTCATCATATCTGCCGTTTAGGAAATCGATTATCTTATGGATGGACTCCATGTATTCTTCCTGACTTACTAAGCCCTGACACGGAGCGTTACACTGCTTGATATGATAATTAAGACAGGCTCTCTCTTTACCGATGTCCTTAGGAAGATTACGGTTGCAGGTTCTTATCTTATACAACTTATGAATAAGCTCCAGTGTATCCTTCACCGCAAGACCGCTTGTATAAGGCCCGAAATACTTGGACTTGTCCTTCTTCATGTTACGGGTCATCATAACGCGCGGAAAAGCCTCATTTACTGTCACCTTGATATACGGATAACTCTTATCATCCTTAAGCATCGTATTGTATCTTGGACGATGCTCCTTTATAAGGTTACACTCCAGCACAAGTGCCTCGAGCTCCGAGTCCGTAATTATATATTCAAAACGGTGTATCCTCGACACCATCTGTTCAATCTTTGAACTTTTGTTACGACTGCTCTGAAAATACTGTCTGACACGGTTCTTTAGGCTGATTGCTTTCCCGACGTAAATAATCTCGTCCTTATCATCATGCATAAGATAAACACCCGGCTTCGCCGGAAGTTTTTTAAGTTCTTCTTCAATGTCAAACAAGGACTCACCTCCCTATACCGCATAGTATACCATTATGTTTTTTATTATACATAATAAAAAAGAAGTTCGCAAGCAGACTTATATGCCCATAAAAATTAAAAAGCAGAAGGCACAATCCACTCTGTCTGCCTTCTGCTTTTATTCTACAAATCTTTAAGTTTCTTCATAATTACCAGACGGTCCCCCGGCTTAAGCCTGTCATCTGTCAAATCATTTATTTCTTTTATACTCTCAACAGTTGTATAGAACTGCTTCGCAATTTTCCACAGAGTATCGCCCGGTTGCACAACATAACCCACAATTCCCGGCATGGCGTGGATTTTTTTCATATCGTATGGCCGCTCGATTATCGACGTAATAATTTTTTCGTCATTTACACCAAAAACCATTGCATCAAGGAGAATTGAAACCTTGCATTCTATCTCGTCGCTACCAAGCATAACCGCTCCGATTTGCTCGACATTACCCTGAAGTGAGTAAACACAATTCTCAGTAATATCGGAAACCTCAATCTTATGTGAGAACGGGATTACACCCTCTGCCTCATAAATCGGCTGTTTATCATCAAGTGCGATATAAAGAAGCGTTACAACCACGGCTCCGTCTGCAAGCAGACCGCCTTCTACAACGCTTATGTTGTCGATTTTTACATTGGCACTGCTGTTACATATCTGAAGTATTCTCGGTTGCGCCGCCTGTAAATTAATTTTGTCGGTCACACGGCATTTGGAAGCATTTCTTGCAAGAACCGTCTGAGTTCTTACATCTTTCCACACCGGCTCCAAATCCATAACCGAAGAATATACATCGCTTATTACCTCATGTGTCTCTTCGTCGTAGAGCATTATCTCCGTCTCGATAACTCCGTCAATTCCAAGAAGACGCTGTTCTCCATCTTCATTTACCTTAATCTCAGGATCCTTACATGCAAGACGGTATCTGACATAAGGGTATACATCCTCCCTGCATCCGTCAAGCTCTATCTCTCCGGAAAAAGGAATGGCATGCTCGCTCCACTGAAGACTACCGTTCTCATCCTCTCCGCTGTACAGCATAAACAATCGCAAATCACCACGAACCCCAAGTTTTCCTTCCATCGGTCTGAAATCAATACTTCCAATCTGCCATTCATTCCAAAGCATCTCTGATATATTCGGTTTATTGGCCGACAGCTCTATTTCGTCCTTTACACGGAATGTGTCCCTGTGCTCCGCAATTGCCACTGCCGCCGTAACCGGTTTTGTAAGATACTGCGCCGTACTGTCCATTGCAAGCCCTGTAATCGGCTCGCTCTCCTGCGTTACGGTAGTCTCAGCCATAAGCATAACAATTCCGTTTACACTTATTTTCCGCGAATTAATCATTCCGACGCTTAAATCTTCAATCTGCGTCCTGATATGTACATCTGCGTCCCCCGCTCCCTCCGGCAAATAAAGTGTCTCATGAATCGGAAGGTCACCCTTTATCGTGTCCACGGGAGCCGACGCTCCCTGCCCAGTCGCATAAAGCACCTTGAAAAGTAGTTTGCCGTCTAAAAGTAACTTGCCGTCAACATTCTGCACCGAATCAAGCTGTACCTCACCTATACTTTTTAAAACTTTATTGATGTCCGGTTTTATATCCGGAACATTGAAGTCATCATCAAGCGCAATTTGTGTCATGGTATCGCCCAGGCTGTACGTTGTACGCATTCCTTTTTTCATCAGCTCCAAAAATACCCCTCCTGCTCGTCATATATCGTCCTTTTTCAATATATGCAGGGAGGCTGAGAAGTATTCGCACCAGTTTCCTGCTTATTTACCGCAAAAGTCTATATCAAAATACCGCAAATGTCTATATTGAATTTCCACAAATCTCTATATCAATATTGACATTAAACAAATAATTGGGCATAATAACAATGAAAAGGTTGGTGAATTATAATGAAAGATTATATTAAACGAATTTGTGACGATGAACTTGAATTAAAATTAGAAGCTTTTGGTGCGGTTCATATCGTCGGTCCCAAGTGGTGTGGCAAAACCACAACTGCAAAACAATTTGCAAAAAGTTATATTGAGATGCAGGACCCGGACAAACGGGATATGTACATTCAGACTGCAAAGATAAAACCGTCCAATCTTTTAGTTGGTGAAAATCCACGTTTGATTGACGAATGGCAAATTGCGCCAAACCTTTGGGATGCCGTGCGCGTATCAGTTGACAGACGTAATGAAGATGGTTTGTATATTTTAACCGGTTCAAACTCTATTGATAAGACAGAAATCATGCACACCGGAACAGGTCGAATTGACTCCCTGATTATGTACCCCATGAGTCTCTATGAGTCAGGCGAATCCAATGGTGCTGTTTCTCTTGCTGATCTGTTCTTAAATCCGCATGCATTAGATAATGGATGCGAATCAGAACTAACCATCGACCAATTGATTTTTGCGGCATGCCGCGGTGGTTGGCCATCTTCCCTTCAAAAGAAAAGCGATAAAGCAAAGCTCTTGGTAGCCCGTAGCTATTTTGACAGCCTGTGTACCGAAGATGTTTCCAATGTAGACGGCATCAAACGTGACGAAACAACTACACGTCTTTTGCTCCGTTCCTATGCTCGTAACATCTCTACAATGGTAACAAACAGAGCTATCATAAATGATGTAAACGCAAATATAGAGTTGAGCGAACCAACCTTCTACAACTACGTAAAGGTATTAAAAAAGCTTTTTCTCATTCAAGACGTAGAAGCATGGTGCCCGGCTATTCGTTCCAAAAGCGCTATACAGGCAACCGACAAGCGAGAGTTTGTCGATCCGTCCTTGGTCGTTGCGGCCCTCGGTGTTGATCCCGAATATTTCAATCTTGATTTAAAGACCTTTGGTTTTATCTTCGAAACGCTTTGTATCCGCGACCTCAAAATTTATTCCGCTTCCCTCGGTGGCCGTGTATCTTACTATCATGACAGATACGGTCTAGAGGCAGATTGTGTCCTACATCTTCGTGACGGCAGATATGCGCTCATAGAATTCAAGTTGGGCAGTGCTGACATCGACGATGGTGCCAAACATCTGCTCGAGTTGGAAAATTTGATCAAAGAATATAACGAAAAGGAAACCCAGTGCAAGCTAAGATTACCTGACCTAAAGATCGTAATCACCGGTACACAGTATGGTTACAAACGTGAAGACGGTGTCCTGGTTGTCCCTATCGGCTGCTTAAAAAACTAATATCAAAAAGAACATCCCTAAAATTCAATACTTTTAAAGATTGATTTGCTTATTCAAAGGATGTTCTTTTTTATTTCTATAAAACAAACTCTATTCTAAGTTGCTTTTCTTCAGAAAGAACTATTTTTCCACCCATAGCCAGATAAAATTTTATCGCATTAACATTCTGACTATTTACCGCAACCATAAATTTATCATACCCGGCTTCTTTTACCTGTTTACATGCAATATCAAAAAAGCACTTCCCTATACCTTGTCTCTGGTACTCTTTTAAAATATAAAGCAATCCGACTTCCTGAGCATAGTGTCTGAAAGGCTTATATGGTTTTCCACAAGTCATAAATTCGATGATTCTGTCATTATCAGTTGCAACATATATCTCTATATCCGGGTTGTTAACTATGTTCTGTAGTATTTGTTCATTCTTTCGGACATCATAACCTGTTAATTTCTCATCCGGATAAATGCCCTTGTATGTAGTGTTCCAAACAATACCTTTTAATTCCGCTATTGAGTAGCAATCTTCTGCCGTCGCTTTTCTATATACTATATTGTTCATAGTATTCTTTTTACCTCACAAACTCACTCTTTAAAATGGAAAAAATCATAAGGTCGTGATACTGCCCGTTTTTATAGAGGCTTTCTCGCAGTAAGCCTTCTTGCACAAACCCGAGTTTCTGCAGCACCTTCATTGAACCAACATTACCTTTCATAACCTTTGCAACAATTCTATTAAATCCATAATCCTCAAACCCAAATTTTAACATTGCATCTACTGCTTCTGTCATAATTCCCTGTCCCCATAATTCATTTTTTAAGCAGTAACTAATCTCTGCACAGCAGTTAGATTTGTCAATATCAAAGAAGCCGCAATGTCCAATCAAAGAATCATCCTGTTTTTGAACAATTCCCCATCTGATTCGCTGTTTCTCATCAAAAAATCTCTGCATTCCGTTAATCAATCTTTTAATATATGCTATATCATTAACAGCATTGTGGGTTAAATATTCGCAGGTAACTTCATTCGATAAGACTTCGAAAAGACTTTTTTCATCTTCTTGAGTAATCTGTCTCAAAAAAAGCCGTTGGGTATTAAGTTTAGGAAATGATTCAAATATAAGTTCATTCATTTTAATAATTCTCCTTTAAGTTCTTATATATATAACAAATGTCAATATTTTGTCTTAAAATACAATTATCTATTCTATTTAATTATACAATATATAAATCATTTAACCGCATTGCAAATCCGTCAACTCCATATATCTCCTATAAGTTTTAAAACCTACCGCCTCATAGAATGCCAACGCCTCTTCATTAAACTCCCACATATTAAGTTCTATCTTCTCAAATCCGCGACTTTTAGCATCTTCTTTGGCAAATTCAATAAGTTCCGTAGCAACTCCCTGCCTGCGAAAATTTGCATCCACACCAAACTCGTCTATATCATAAAACTTTCTCTCTTTCATATACGGACTTTCCGGTCTGTCAATGTACTGAACACAAGCAAAACCGCAGATAATACCATCTCTTTCGGCAACAAGTATATCTTTATTCTCTGCATTCCAAATATCGTAAATATAGTTTTTAATTTCTTCTCCGAAGCCACCCTTAAAAATATCCGGTCTTCCATTTACATGAAGCTCATTTACTTCCTTGCGAAGTTCATTCACTCGTTCAAGATCTTCCTGTCTTGCAAGCCTTACCATAACATTCACCTCACAAATTCACTCTTAATTATTGAATACCACACCTCATCACATATGCCCTGATTATTCCGTCCGGCTGCCCGCAATACGCCTTCTTTTGTCATCCCTGCTTTCTGCATAACTCTGCCCGATTTTGGATTATTAACATCGTGACAAGCCGCCACACGATTAAGTCCGGCTTCTTCAAAAAGATATGCTATAACCGCTCTCAAAGCCTCCGGCATAATTCCTCTGCCCCACCAGGCTTTTCCCATACAATAACCGATATCAGCCGCTTCAATTCTCTCATTGAGTTTCACAACAGAAATATTACCGACAACCTCTCCTGTTTCTTTTAACTCTATCGCCCAGTTATACCATGTAGGTTCAGAATATTTTCCAATCCAACCCTCAAGCAAACCTTTTGTAAAATTAATGTCAGAATGCGGTGACCATGTCAAAAATCTTGTAACCTCCGCATCTGTAGTCCAATTGTTATACATATCCTCTGCGTCTTCAATTTTAAATTGTCTAAGTATCAATCTGTCTGTTTCAAGCCTTTTTGTTCCTTTATTCTCCATGAATGCTACCTCCTGTATTTTATCTAACTTACTTATATTTCACTAATCACTAGTATTTCTTCAATAGAAACCGCAAAAACACGCGCCAATACCACCAAATTATCAACTGACGGAAGCGCCTCTCCCCGCTGCCACTTATATATTGCCTGCGGCGTTGTAAACCCAAATACTCCTTGCAAATCTTTTACTGACAAACTTTTCTCTATTCTCAGCTGATTAATTCTCTCTCCTGTTTTAACAGCATCTATTGCCGGTATATTACACATCTCTTTTTCTCCTCCTGTAAAATAAAAAACAGCTTATCATATAAGATAAGCTGTCCTAAATGTCTACATATACCGTGATTTAATTTACAATCACACAGTTAATTGTACATCTCTTATCTCATATGAATATGCAAAATTAAGGCCCTGCACGTAACCTTCCTGTTCCTGCACCGCCTGTTCATTCTGATATTCATAATTAATAACATACAAAAACATATCCATAAGTGTAATCATCTCTCGCTACCTCTTCATAGCACTTTGATTTCTATACTTTAACACACTTTTTCCGGTTTGTCATTAAACTTTTAGTATAATTTATTTCTTCACACCACGGTAACCGCGCTCAAGCACCATAACGCACTGGCATTTCGGGTTTCTCTCTTTCACACGGGCGCAAATCTTTTCCCTAAGCTCCGACTCTGCCTTTTTATCGTAAGAATACGGCACTACCGTGTCGAAAATCAGATTAACCTGCTCTTCGCCGTCGACAATGCGGAAGTCATGAATCTCTATCTTCTCATCAATTGAAGCAATAACCTCTTTTACCATGGCCTTATATTCGCGCACTGCTTCATTTTTTGTCTCGATGGGGTCCATATGGATAACCATAAAGATACCAAGCTCGATTCTTACGTCCGCCTCTATTCTGTCAATTAGCTCATGTGCTTTTAAAAGGTCAACATCTGCAGGCACTTCCGCGTGCACGGATGCCATACTCCTGCCCGGACCGTAATTATGTACAATCAGGTCATGCGTTCCGACAATTCCTTCGTAACCTTCAACCTTCTTTACTATCTGCTCATAAAGCTCAGGGTCCACGGCTTCACCGATAAGCGGCGCAATCGTGTCCCTCACGATTCCGATACCTGCCCACATAACTACAATCGATACCAAAACTCCGACGTAGCCGTCGATATTAAGCGAAGTAAATTCCGCAACAAATATCGAAATAACCGT
>JAZNXQ010000060.1:0-1746 GCA_045593945.1 Lachnospiraceae bacterium
ACAGCTCCGACAAATTCCTCTGCAATATTACCGTCTGCATCAATAAGAACCGTATACGGAATCGACATTGTCGGATAAATTACCGTACTTATTTTTGCAGTCTCATCTATTGCAAAATCAAATGTATATCCGTTCTCATCCACAAATTCCCTGACAGTTTCCGTCTTCTCACCGCAGTTAACCGCAACTATCACAACTTCATCGCCGTAATCTTTTTTAAGTTGTTCAAACGCAGGCATCTCTCCTACACACGGACCGCACCACGTTGCCCAGAAATTAACAAGTACCGGCTTTCCAATGTTCTCTGAAAGCGTGAACTCCTCTCCCGAAAGAAGTATCGCTGTAAAATCCGGGGCTTTTTTTATCTGTTCTTCAACCTTCTCCGGATATACATAATTGTTGTCGTCTATCTTTTTTAATATAATTACCGTTGCAAGCACACCGATTACAACCGCAACAATCACAAGTGCTATAATAACTGCCGGTATTCCTCTGTTTTCCTTCTTCATGGTAACATCTCCTCCTCCAATTTCTTTACATTCTGAACCATTCAAAGGTCCTCAAAGCTAATTATACTATCCGATAATATCAAAGTCAAACACGACAGGCAACATACAAATTGCTCCATTTTTGCACAACAAAAAAGCTCAACTTCAAATATATTCTTCTTGATAAAATCGTATAAAATTATTATAATTTTAATATGTTTTAAGGGAGGAATTTATGAGTATTATAAGAGATAAAAAAAGACTTAAAAGAATTTGTATTAAATCTTTAAAAATAGGTTTCGGAAGCTGCCTAGCGATTGCAATCGCACACTTCTTCAATCTGAAATATGAGATTTCTGCCGGAACCATCGCACTTCTCACCATTCTCACAACCAAATGGGAAACCATCCGTTTATCCGCGTACCGAATCGTGATGTTCTTTGTTACGGTTCTGGTCGGTTGGCTTGTTCATAACTTTATCGGTGGCGGCTGGCCTGAATACGGCATCTGCCTTTTGATTATCGTATTTATATGTGAGATAACGGGCTGGACTTCGACTCTTTCTGTAAACTCCGTAATCGGTGCACATTTTTTTACGGAAGGTGATTTTAGTCCCGAATTTATTATAAATGAATTTATCTTACTTCTTATAGGTATTTCCATCGCTATCATTCTGAGTTTCTTCAGCAGTAACCGCAGCTACAAGAAGATGATACTTAAACATATGGAATACGTTGAAAATACAATGCACGACATTCTCAGCCACATCGCCTCTTACTTAAGAAACGAACCAATGCCGGGCAGCGTATGGGCTGATATCAATCAGCTTGAAGATAAAATCAAGGAATTCATTCAGGATGCCTCCGAATACAACGATAACTCTTTTTCAGATAATCCCAAGTATTATATGGAGTATTTTGAAATGCGTCTTCTGCAGATTGATGAACTTCACAGCCTTCACTATGAAATGCGTCGCATGCGTTCCATGCCGGTTCTTGCAGAGGTTGTTGCAGAATTTCTCGACTTTATGGCCGGATGTATAGGCAAAATGGAAATGCTTGATGTACAGCTTGACAATCTGCACGAGATACTTTCGCACCTCAAGAAAGAAGCTCCGCCTGCAACCACTGAAGAATTTGAAAGCAGAGCCATTCTTTATCACGTTCTCATGGATATTGAGGATTTCCTGCTGATAAAGAAAAGATTTGTAGACAATTTGGAATTGAAACATAGGAACGAGACTTTCATAAAAGAATGA
>JAZNXQ010000061.1:0-3649 GCA_045593945.1 Lachnospiraceae bacterium
TCCGATTTGTTTTATTTATACCCATTACCATAAGGTAACAAGCTTATTATACAGATTTATGCAGACTTTGCAATAAATTTGTGTAAAATTATTCAAAAAAATTTTTACAAATTCTGCTCTGCCCGATTATGTTTGTTCGACGGACTTTTAATCAAAAAGACCTTCCACGGTCTATACCGTGAAAGGTCCTTGAAAACTTATAAATATTTACTTTGACTCTTCACTCTTTAGCATCTTAATAAAATCATAATCTTCCATCGTCTTAAGATACTGAACGAGTCTGTTATAAAGCGGTTCTGCCTTCTCTCCGAAGCGCTCCTTTACCTTGCCGGCAATATCATACACGGTATTCTTACCATCAATAAGCGGCCAGATAAAGCTTCCCATTTCTTCAAGGTGAACCTGTGAAAATCTGGGCTTCTTAAAAATAAGCTGAGCTATTTTATTAAACAAACCCTTATTTTCAATAATAATCGTCACATTACCGGCTTCATCAGTCTTACTGTCATGAGCAGGATTGTGAACCGGAATATAATCCAGATAATTCGCCGATACTTTTTTATTTTTCATCAGCTACTGCCTTTTTGCCTAATGCAAACTTAAAGATAAGAAGCACAATGATTGCAAGTACTGCAATAGCTCCGATTGAACCTGTCGTAAATATGCCTGAGATATTAATCTTGTCTGAGATACCTGCTACAGCAAGAATAGCAAGAAGAATACCTACAAGACCTTCACCGGCAATAAGACCTGAACAGAACAATACGCCATCGTTACTATCCTTCTCTTCGCCCTTCTTAACCTTATCAACAACAAGACGGATAAGACCACCGATCATGATTGTTGAGCTAAGCTCTAACGGAAGGTAAAGACCGATTGCAACCGGAAGTGCAGAAATACCAACGATTTCAAATGCAATCGCGATAAATGCACCAATAAAGATAAGTGCCCAAGGAAGGTTACCATCCATAACACCTTCAACGATCATCTTCATAAGTGTTGCCTGAGGTGCTGAAATCTGCTCTGAACCAAAGCCCCATGCACTGTCAAGAAGCAATAATACACCGCCGATTGTGAGTGCTGCAACGATTGCACCGATAATCTCACCAATCTGCTGCTTCTTAGGTGTTGCACCAAGAATATAACCTGTCTTAAGATCCTGTGAAGTATCACCTGCCATAGCCGCTACAATACAGATAATAGAACCGATTGCAATGGCACCCTTCATTCCGTGTACACCTGTATCACCTGAAATCTTAAGCAAGAATGTTGCAATAATAAGTGTTGCGATAGCCATACCTGAAACAGGGTTGTTACTGCTTCCTACAAGACCAACCATTCTTGATGAAACAGTTGCAAAGAAGAAGCCAAAAACAACAATGATAGCCGCTCCGAGAAGTGTTACCGGAACTGCAGGTACAAGCCAGATAATAATTGTCATGGCAAGAATAAGAATACCTACAAGAAGCATGCTAAGATCTTTCTCTGTTCTGATATTACTCTTAGAGATACCGCCCTTTAAGCTCTTCATTGAAGCGATAAATGTCTTAATGATAAGCGGCAATGTCTTACATAAACTGATGATACCGCCTGCTGCAACAGCACCTGCACCGATGTAACGGATATAGTTACTCCAAATTCCGCTTGCACCGCCTTTAGCATAAACTGTTGCGATTGTCTCTGTAGCAGGATACAAAATTGTATCTCCGCCAAAAGTTACGATAGCAGGAATAAGTACAAACCATCCGAGCAAACCGCCTGCAAACATAAATGCAGAAATCTTCGGTCCACAGATATAACCAACACCGACAAGTGCCGGATAAACCTCTGCAGAAAGCTCTGTCTTAAGAGCCTTGATAGGTGCCGTAACAACACCTGCAACACATCCGAGTCCGTCTACCAAAAACTTAATTACGGCTGCAAATCCCATACCTGCAAATACGGATTTTGCGCTTGCACCACCCTCTTCTCCTGCAAGTAAAACTTCTGCACATGCCATTCCTTCAGGATAAGGAAGTGTACCATGCTCTTTAACAATAAGAGCATTACGGAGCGGAATCATAAAAAGAACACCCAAAATACCGCCACATAAAGCGATAATTGTAATCGTAAGATAATCGGGCTTGTCCATAAGTCCGTCCTTTGCCCATAAGAATAATGCGGGCATTGTAAAAATTGCACCGGCTGCCAAAGATTCTCCGGCTGAACCGATTGTCTGCACCATGTTATTCTCAAGAATTGACTCTTTTTTAAGAATAACACGGATTAATCCCATAGATATAACGGCAGCGGGAATTGATGCTGAAACTGTCATACCTACACGAAGTCCTAAATAAGCGTTAGCTGCGCCGAATACGATGGCAAGAGCAAGCCCGAGTATAATTGAAGTAATCGTAAACTCCGGTGTAATCTTGTCCGCCGGTACATACGGCTTAAATTCTTCGTTGTTCATGAAATCTCTCCTTAAGTATTTTTGTATATCTATTGCATTATACACTTTTTTTGCATAATTGCCAACCCCTGTTACAAATAAATTACATTTCCCGACACTTTTTTAAATTAATATTACAGATTGTGATGGCACCGAGCACCAAAACAACTCCTATTACGGTATTTAATGTTAAATCTTCATTAAAAAGGAAAATGCCAAACAGTGTCGCAACCACGGGTTCAACCGAAGCAATAATAGATGCCTTACCGTTTTCCACATGCACAAGTCCGAAATTATAAAAAATATACGGTAGAATCGTGCTTATAAGCCCGAATAGTATCGTAAAACCAAACATTCCAATACTTGTACAACATACTTCGTATAATCCTGTACAATCAGTAAACGGAAGTACTGCTATTGCTGCAACAAGAAAAGTATAAAATGATATCGTAAAACTGTGATACCCTCTCTCGAGTGCATATCTGCTAAAAATCGAGTAAAGCGCATATCCAAAACCGGCTCCGAGACCCGTAAGAATTCCCGGAAGACTAAGGCTTTCCCCGCTTCCGATTACTCCTGTCACAAACACACACCCTATAAAGGTTGCAACAAGCGAAAGCACTTTAATCCCTGTAAGCTTTTCTTTAAAAAGAATTGCCGATAATACCATAACTATCGCGGGCGCCGTGTAAAGAAGCACCGCAGCCACAGAAAGGGAAGTCATTGTAATCGCCTTAAAATAGCAAAAGTTGAAAAATATTATACTGAGAAGTCCTGTACCTAAAAAACACCAAATATCCCTTAGCTTTATTTTAAGGAGCTTTCTGTTATATATCATCAAAAACATAAACATCATCACTACCGTGACAACAGCCCGCAGTGCCACAATCTCCATGGAACTTAAATCATGTGCATTGTATCTTCGCACAAATATTCCCATGCTTCCCCATAACACTCCTGCAAGCAATATAAAAATCGGGGCCAACTTTTTCATAATCTTAATCCTCTGTTACCTTAAATGAAGCCTTTGCGGCATCCTTACCATCCGTAAGACTAAGTAAATTACCTGCATCCACAGTAATATATTTACCGGGTTGTGATATGCTCTCAAATGATACACCATCACTGCCATCCAAAGCTTTAACTGTTCTGAATGTCTGTTTAAGAGCAATCTCTTCACTTGCATCAGCATCCTGTGCAAGTCTTACATTGCCGTCT
>JAZNXQ010000062.1:0-7045 GCA_045593945.1 Lachnospiraceae bacterium
CTTTCATCGGGTCTACCATCACAATAAGTAGAGCGGAAATTCCGCCGCCAATCCATGCTCCGAACATCGGAATAAGTGCAGTCACGCCGACAAGCACGGATACAACCGATGCGTACGGGAAACCGAATATAAGCATTCCAACAAAACAAAGTCCGCCAAGAATACACGCCTCAAGAAGCTGACCTGTTATAAAGCTTGCAAAGGACTGTCTTGAAAGTCTTGCAACCTCCATAACCTTCTCATAATGCTTTTCTTTAAGAAAAGCTCTCGCTGCTTTTTCACAAATATCAGCAATTCTCTCTTTCTGAAGCAATACATATATCGCAATAATAATTGCAACTATTAAGTCAAAAAGTGTTGAAAATATGGAGCCTGACAACGATGTCGCAATAGTTATTGCCGACTGTGAACCAATCTTTAACCATTTAAATGCCGTCTCCTGTATCTCATCCCAGTTAACCTGCAATTCCTTGAGATTATCGACAGACAAATTAAGGCTGTCCATTATTACAACCACTTCATCAATAAGCATCTCAACAAATGCCGGCACCGCTACCGCAATCATTCTCATGGTCTCTCCGACCTGCGGAATAATTATCCACAAAAACAGCGCTATTGCCCCAAACACCGTAATAATTGTAAGGATAAGGCTGAGTGGTCTTTTAAGCTTTCTTATGCCTGCTTTCTTACTTTTGGCAAGTCCTTTTAATATTTTTTCATCAAAGAACACCATAAAAATATTGAGCACAAAAGCAAGACAAAGGCCAAGTATTACCGGTGAAATAATTCCCGTAAACCATCCCCAAAAAGCGCCTATAACCTCAGGATTCTGCGCAACCGTGTACAAAAGAATCGCAAAAGTTATAAGAAATATCCATTTTTTCATATTGCCCTTTTTAAGATCCATTCCTTTTCCTCCTTAATTAACGATGTTATTAAGCCACACACCTTTTTTAACTAAAATAAATCCAATAACACCTTTTATGATATCTATGCCCTGGCAAAGCACAAATATAGGTAAAATCGTAAGCGGTGTACATTCCGTAAGGAAAAATGCAAACGGTATAACAATACACCATACATACGCACTGTCAAACAAAAATGTTATAAAAGTCTTACCGCCCGAACGAAGTGTAAAATAGCTGGCGTGAATAAATGCACACAACGGCATAAAACATGCCATAATCTTTATCATGGATGACGCAAGTGACTTAACCACGTCCGGTGCCTCATAAAGCTCAGGAAACAGGGGCGCCACAAAAATCATCGCCGTACCCATGATAAGGCAGGTAAATACAGAAAACGCAAGAATCTGTGTATTCTGCTCTTTTGCTTCCTTCATCTTACCTGCACCAAGAAGTTGTCCGATTATAATTGAAACTGCGCTCCCGAGCGAAATAAACACTACATTGAACACATTATTAAGTACCGATGAAATATTAACCGCCGCAACAACATCTATACCTTTTGTCGAATATCTCTGATTAAGTACTGACATACCGAGCGCCCAAAGAACTTCGTTAGCCATAAGCGGCATACCCTTTTTAATAATACCCTTTATAAGCTCACCGGGTATGTAAAATGAGCTATACGCACCCACGATAAAAGGATTCTTCGCTGTACTTGTGTGTGTCCATATAAGAAGTATAAACAACTCGACAAAACGTGAAATAACGGTTGCAACAGCCGCACCGTATACTCCGAGTCTCGGAAATCCCCACATACCGAAAATAAGCAAAAAGTTAAGTGCGAGATTGACAAAGACCGCAGCAACACCGGAAAGCATCGGTACAAGTGTCTGTCCTGTTTCTCTAAGAGTACTTGCATATACCTGCGCTATGGTATACGGAAGCAACCCTATTACCATTATCTTGATATAATTCTTACCGTACATGAGGACCTTGGTAATATCGCCTGATTCTGCCGTATCACCCTCATGCAGGAAAAGATTGATAAGCGGCTCTGAAAAGAACATGAATATAACGCATCCTGCTATTACCGCTATCAAGCATATAATAAGCTTAAATCTGAAGGCATGCTTTACACCCTCATTATCTCCTTTTCCAAAAAACTGTGTACCGAAAATTCCGGCACCTGATATTGCTCCGAATACACAGATGTTATATACAAAAATGAACTGATTGACAATCGCAACACCGGACATTTCCTCGGTACCGAGCCGTCCGACCATGATATTATCCAGCAAACTTACAAAGTTCGTTATGCCGTTCTGGATTATTATCGGAATCGTAATCATCAGTACCATTTTGTAAAACTGTCGTGTACCGATTAATTTCTTTAGCATAATACTCTATCCTATCATTAATTATTTTCGATTAAAAGCTGTTTAAGAAGCTCGTACGGTATCTCCTTATCGGACTGATACAACTGCCCCTCAAGATTAACCGTATGCGCATCTACAAGCTCAATGTAATATACCTCTTTTGATACATCCCTTATGTAAACCGATATTGACTCTGCAGCCTCTTCTTCGGTCGCCTTGCGAAGATGCGTATAATTTGCAGAATTAAGTCCTTCTATTATCTCATCCATAAGTTCATAGCTTGTCATTTTAATAGTGCGTTCTTCTCCGTCCACACAATATATCTGAATAGGCTCTGTCGTAAGCCCGAGTGTCGCGGTCTCCGGTACCTTAAAATACTCATCATAGCTCTTAAAGTTGTTCGGGAAAATATGATATTCTTCACCTGTTATATAAGTATTGTTATAACCCATCTTTACGTTCCATTCTATCTTACAATATGTAAGCGCGCGGTAAATAATTGTACCGCCGTCAGGATACTGCTTCTGTATCGGTATTACAAGTATCAGAATTATCGCTATCACAACCACAGGAATTATAATATATTTTTTCTTAATCTTCATAAGTCAAACCTCTTTCTTAAGTACTTATTTTATAAAAAATCCCGCAATAAACACCACTAACGGTATCGTAACAACACTTATCAGAGTTGTAAGTGTAAATACATATGAACCCTGCTTTTCGTCCCCGCCGAAACGGTTTGCAAAAAGCATCGTATTGGCAGCCGTCGGACATGACATACATATAAGCATTGACATCCTAAGTGTATAGTCAAGCGGAAGCGGTATAATGCACAGCATATAAATAAGCGGGATAACCAAACATTTTATAAAAGTAAGGAAATACACCCTAAGCTTCTTAAATGCCGCCAAAATATCACTCTGCGCAATATAAATACCTGATACAATCATCGCAAGCGGCGTATTCATCGATGCAATGTAATCAACCGTCGTGTTGATTGTCTTGGGAAGCTTTATTCCGCCAAAATACATCACAAGACCTGCTATTATCGCAAAAATTGTTGTCGTGCAAAGCGGTTTGATACGCTCCTTAAGTGTCTTCTTTCGTTTCTCTTTGTTGGTATCCATAAGCATAATTCCGTAGGTCCAGCAAAAAAGATTAAACATCGTAACATAGGTTGTGCAGTAAAGCACGCCAATCTCCGCAAACACTGAATTAATAAGCGGTATGCCCATAAAGCCGCAATTGGAAAATGTCATTGCAAAACGCTCTGTTGCAAGCGATTCTTTCTTTGCCTTAATTCGCACTATGTTGGCTACGATAATTGATAAAGTAATACCGGCAGCCGACATTATAAGTCCGAGAACAATGTTTTTGGCGGTCTCGCTGTCATAATCCATCTGATATGTGCTTATGATAAGGCACGGCGTTACGACATACAATACAATATTCGTAATCTGCTTTTTACCGTCGTCACTTACGATTTTTTTCTTATACAGAACAAAACCCGTAAGCAACAAAAGAAACATTACAATAACCTGTTTACACAGTAAAATACTAAGTCCCATCTCTCACCTCTAGAAACGCTCTTTACGTCTGAGTTTTCTTAAATCATTACGTTTAACAGCGGCGTTCCACTCTTCCTTCTCTTCCTCGGTTGTAACAAGAAGCGGCGGAACCTGTGTCGGATTCTCGTTCTCGTCTAGTGCAACCATCACAATATACGCCGTGTTAATCTCATGTCTTTTACCATCAAGACTCTCCACATACGTCTTAACGCAGACCTCCATGGAAGTCCTTCCCGTATAAGTCATATAACCCTCAAGCACCACCATATCGTTGCCATACGCAGGATTGATAAACTGCAAAGTATCAACTACCGCCGTTGTAATATTGCAGCCTGAATGGCGTCTTGCCACTACCGCCGCAACAATATCAATCCACTGCATGAGCTGACCGCCAAACAAACGCTTGGTTCCGTTAAGCGTACTCTGCGTAAGAATCTGCACCTGCTCTGTTCTTGACTCATCAACCGTCTTCGGTTTTAAAGTATTTTCTTTCTTCATATACCAACCTCCGCCATACTATGCGAAATTATATAATTCTGCGTAAAAACCGCCTTTTGCCATGAGTTCTTCATGATTGCCCTGCTCTATAATATTCCCGTCACGCATTACAAGAATAACATCTGACTCCTTAATTGTAGAAAGACGATGAGCAACAATAAAGCTTGTTCTACCCTCCATCATCTTCGCAAAGGCCTTCTGAATCTTTATCTCGGTACGCGTATCAATTGAAGAAGTCGCCTCATCTAAGATGAGCATCGGCGGCAGACAAAGCATAACTCGTGCAATACAAAGAAGCTGCTTCTGTCCCTGTGAAAGTCCGCCTCCGTCCTCCTGAATTACGGTATCGTAACCCTTCGGAAGTCTCTTTATAAAACTATGTGCATAGGACGCTTTTGCTGCTTGGATGACTTCCTCTCTTGTCGCATCGGGACGTCCCATTTTAATATTATCCTCAATAGTTCCCGTTTTTAACCATGTTTCCTGCAAAACCATACCGTAGGAGGTTCTTAAGCTGTGTCTCGTAAGATTGCGCACATCATTACCGTCAACGGCAATCGCGCCTTCGTCCACATCGTAAAATCTCATAAGGAGATTAATAACTGTCGTCTTACCGCAACCTGTAGGGCCGACAATCGCAATTCTCTGACCCGGCTTAACAGCAAGATTAAAGTCACGGATAAGAGGTTTCTCAGGCACATATGAAAATGATACATCTTTAAGTTCTACATTTCCCGAAGGCTCTGTAAGAACTACTGCATCCTCCGCGTCCGGAATCTGCTCCTCCGTATCAAATATAAGTTCGAAAATTCTTGCCGCACATGCAAAAGCATTCTGAAGCTCGGTGATAACACCCGAAATCTCGTTAAAAGGCTTCGTATACTGATTGGCATAGCTTAAGAAACTTGTAAGCTGACCGACACTGAAAGCACCTGCAGGTCCGAGTGAAAGCACCGTAAGCGCACCTGTAAGACCAACGCCCGTATACACAAGACTGTTTACAAATCTTGTTGAAGGATTCGTGATTGATGAGAAAAAGATTGCACGAAGCGATGCTTTCTGAAGTCTCTCGTTTATCTCATCAAAACGCTCTATTACATTGTCTTCCTGACCGAAAGCCTGAACAACCTTCTGATTGCCGATCATTTCGTCAATAAGTGCAGTCTGCTCGCCTCTTGTCTCAGACTGAAGCTTGAACATATCATATGTTTTCTTCGCAATAAAGCTTGCCACAAAAAGTGATACAGGTGTTATACACACTACCACAATCGTAATCTTAATATTGAGCCAAAGCATAAACGCAAGTGTTCCGAGTATAGTAACAACACCGGAAAACAACTGCGTAAAGCCCATGAGCAAACCATCTGCAAACTGGTCAACATCCGTGATTATACGGCTCACTGTCTGACCGTGTGCATGTGAATCAATATATGAGAGCGGCAATCTCTCAAGCTTGTGAAAAGCATCAAGTCTTATGTCACGCACCACATTATAGGTTATCTTGTTATTGATGAGGTTCATAAACCATTGTGCAACCGCCGTAAT
Organism: Lachnospiraceae bacterium; assembly: GCA_045593945.1. Taxonomy (GTDB): domain Bacteria; phylum Bacillota; class Clostridia; order Lachnospirales; family Lachnospiraceae; genus SIG300. The sequence goes on from JAZNXQ010000062.1 coordinate 5,896, forward strand.
AAGCATTGCTATCACAATCATCAAAAGATTGTGTTTAATACCGTCCCAGTCAATGCCACTGTCAGTAATGCAGTCCACCGCTTCACCGATAAGAATCGGCACATACAGTGTAAGAAGCACTGACACCAGCGAAAAAAGCAACGACAAAAATACAAGAAAACCGTATTTTTTAATATATCCGAAAATTCTTTTAATAGTTGATTTATTATTCATTTGACTTCACCTCGCTCTGCCCGCCGCGAAATTGTGAATCATATATTTCTTTGTAAATCTCACAGGTCTTAAGAAGCTCTTCATGTGTTCCTATACCTGCGATACTACCTTCCTCAAGTACTACAATCTTGTCTGCCTCCATAATTGAAGCAGTACGCTGTGAAACTATAATAACTGTCTTGTCCTCTGCCTGAATGCTCTTGATTGCCGCACGAAGTTTGGCATCCGTCGCATAATCAAGTGCCGATGCGCTGTCATCAAGAATAAGTATCTCGGGGTCTCTCACCAATGCTCTTGCAATTGTAAGACGCTGACGCTGACCGCCCGATAAGTTCTTGCCGCCCTGCGCAATCTGCTTGTCAAAGCCCTCTTCCCACTTATCGGTAAATTCCTTTGCCTGCGCAAGCTCCAAGGCGTGGAGCAGCTCCTCGTCCGTAGCGTTCGGATTGCCCCAAAGCAGATTGGAGCGCACCGTTCCGCGAAAGAGAACGGGCTTTTGCGGCACGATCGAAATGTGCTCGCGCAGCTCGTTGATATCATATTCCCGTACGTCGGTTCCGTTTACCAGAACAGCGCCCGACGTGACGTCGTAAAATCGATGGATGAGATTGACCAATGAGGTCTTTCCGCTTCCCGTTGAGCCGATCACACCGACCGTCGCTCCCTTTGGAATGGACACGTCGATCTCGGAAAGCGCGGGATCGGTGCCCTCGGAATAGTGCAGCGTCGCATGGCGGAAGGTAACCGCACCGTTTTCCGCGGAGCCATCATCACTTTGAGTGCTCTGCAGATCGGAAACCGGCATGCCCGCGGGCGTTTCCAGAACGGCTTGTACGCGCGACGCGCAAGCCAGCGCCTTATTGACGGTAAAGATGGTGGTGGCAAACTTGACAAGCTCCACCAGGATCTGTGCCATATAGTTCGTCATGGCAACCAC
>JAZNXQ010000063.1:0-15311 GCA_045593945.1 Lachnospiraceae bacterium
TAATATATCCATGAACATAACCTACTATTCCACCGGCATCCGAATGCGCCGTAATTGTACAGTTTTCCACTCTTATGGGCTTAGCGTCAGTACCGATAAGTGTTGCGCTGCCGTTGCAATAACCTATCATTCCTCCTGTAAGACCATTTTTCAATACAACCGTATTTTTTATCAAAATATTGCTGACTGTTGATGATACTACCTTAAGCACGCTGTTACTTTCCACAACACCGACAAGTCCGCCTGCAGCAGTACTTCCACAATTAACAAATAATAGCGGATTTTGTAGTGTTCCGCTAAAATTGCAGTCATTTATCATTACATAGCTATTTTTATTTATAAAAGCCACCACTCCACCGGTAAACTCTATGGGAGTAATATTATTATTTTTATCAAGGTCATCAATATTTCCAAATACAAATGAATTACAGTTTATTCCGGAAAAGATATAGCTGGCGTTGTTAACATATGCCGCAACCGCACTCACACAAGTATGCCAACCTGTTGAGCCTTTTGTAACATTAACCCTGCCGCTTACCGTAAAATTTTTAATTTCAAAACAATTTTTCTCTACTGTTCCGTTTGAATCCGGCTCAGTAAAATCTGCTGCAACATTATACATAGCATCATCATTGCCGTATATTGTATTGAAAAGTCCTACACAGTAAATCTCCTGGTTAGTTGCCAGAGCCTCTCTCTCAAGAGCAAGATTTATCGTACTTCCATTACCGTCAAAACTACCATGGAAGGTTCCGCCATTACCGTTACCAGCCTGATAAATTGCACCATATCCGCGGAAAGACTTACCATAAACACTCAAATCATACATTCCGTTTTCTGCAAGTTGCCACAAAACCCTGTACACTGCAGAATTAATTTTCTGCGACGGGTTAAGTATTGTATATCCGCCAACCAAATAATCTGCATAATCACCGTCATTTATTCCGAGATATTTATAAATGTACGGATAAGCATACGCACTATTTGAATTAGCATTACCTGAATAATTCATCACATTATCATAGCTTGCCGCTTTAATGTAATCCTCAACCGCAGTATCACATCCTATGTTGTCATACGCCGCCTTTCGACATCTTGAAAGTTCCGTATATCCGCATGCTGAATAAGCCGTATATGAACTCGGCCTTACATTTAATGAATCTGAATTAAGCGCCATCTCCATGGCCTGCATTCCTGCAACATTGTTTATTGTAAAAATCGTCGTACCATTCGACAATGATACAGAAACATTAGCTTCTGCAAGTTTATATGCATTTATAACTCTATAATTAGGTATCTGCTCAAAGGCTGTATTGCCGCCTTTACCATCCCATAAATAACTGCCAGCTCCGGCGCCTTCATAAACAACATATCCGTCTTCTACTTTACCTACAACTGCTCCAAGAAGCCTGCTACTGCTATAGTTGTCCCAATACAATCTAAAATTAGCAAGAGAAGTGTCAGAAACATTTCGTAAAATTAATCCGCCCTTTTTTACAACACCTACATAACCACCGACAATTGTTTCTGAACCGCCTGTGTAATAATCTACCTCAACTGTAACTCCGTCAATTATATTGTCTCCGCCCAAAACAGTAGCAATTACGCCACCGCCAACAGAATTAACAACAGCAGTCTTTGCCTTTTCAGGATCAGATGAAGCACCGTCCATGTAAGTTTTTATTACAATATCCTTTACTACTGCGCCTTTGGCATACTGAATAAAGCCATATGTCTGATATTGGCTCTGTGTTCCGTCCTTATTAGGTAATGTTACTTCGTGTACACTGTCATCACTGCCCTTGCCGTACCAAACTCCGACAAAAGGCCTTGTGGCTGTACCGAAGCCTACAAAATCCTGTGCTATCTGATTATAAGTAGCACTCATATCTTTACTCAAATCTATGTCGCTCTCAAGACGGTAATATGCACGGCTCATCTCATCGGGAGTCGGGAATCCTGCTTCGCCAAAAGTTCTTGCATCATTCTTTCCGCTTCCGCTATAAACTATCACACCGTCTGACATAGTCCACGTTACATCATGTTTGTCAGTACAAAAACTACTGTCGTCTCCGCACTTAATAACTTTCCAATTTTGATAAAAACTCTGATACTGATAATTACCTTCTGTACCCGTTTCGTTCATATAGCGGTATAAGGTCAAAAACTGCTTTGTGTTCTCAATAATATACGGGTCCTCATACGTACCGCAACCCTTAAGAATATCACCTGATTTAGGGTTTACTTCTATCTGCTTCGACTGATAAACATATGGCTTAAAAACCGTACTCGGAAGAGGATCAGAGCCCGAAAATACTTTATTGGTAGTATCTGAAAACTCTGTTTCCATATCAAGTTCTTTACCGTAAGTAACTATACCGCTTGCATCGTCTGCCTCTGAAAACAGATATAATCCAAAACCTTCATTAATGCTTGCTGTATCCGTATAATCATAATTGTACAAAAATGATGCGTATGCAAGTGCCTGCCCGTTATGACTGCCGTCACTTCTTCCATCAGCATCATCCGCAATTACCATTTCCGAAAAACTAAGTTTCAATTCTGTCGCATTGTCACCGCCTGCTGAACCTATAAGCGCCGCTGCCGCTTTTGTTGCAGTTTCTGTCGGATAACCTGTCATTTTTATTCCCGAAAAAGTAGCCGTAGTATTTGGAATAACAGAAACCATAAGTCCTACATAAGCTTCTTTGTTGTAATTTGCCACCCAAAGATCATTAAGTATAATATCTGTAAAGGTTCCGCTACCACCCGAAAATGCAGAATTACCACAGACAAGCGCACCACTACTTGCACCAAGATTGGCTATTGTTCCCGTAAGCGTAATATCACTGACCGTCAAATTTACAGGGTTTTTGAACAAGCCTGCATGTAACATATAATGCTGGCTGTTGCTGTCTGTATTGCTTATCTGCCATGTGCTCATATCCACATCATTGGTCTTTGCCGCAAATGTTATTGTCGCATCATTAATGCCAATGTATGTACCATTGGTATTCTCTATCGGATAAATACTTACTCCCGACAAATCAAGATTACCACTGAATTTGTAACTCTCTCCGTCAAAAGAATGACCGCCTGATGCATAGTATTTTGCAAATGTATTTCTTACACTGCCTTCAGATGCATAATGTACAACATTCCAAAGAAGTACTTTCTCCGGTGTATCAAGTACATAATCTGCACCTATCTGCACAAGAACATTTCCACTACTATCTTCAAGTGTCTGGAAAACATCATAAAAATATCTGTTACGATTATTTCTTTTGCCGGAAGTAAGATTAGTCGCCTTATTCTCATAATGATAATCAGGAAATTTGGTTCCTGTCTTATGGATTGATACAATTCCACCCACCGAACCATCTGAATACGTAACTTTTCCTACTATTTCATCAAACTTATAGCCCGGATTATTAACTACACAACCGGTTGTATCGTAATCAATCAAATCAAGCACAATATCTTTACCGTCAAGGAAAAGAAGCGCAGAAAGACCGGCGTCTGCATTTGCATTCACTGTAAGATTGTTTAAAGCAACATCCTCAACTATAAGCCTTTCTCTGGCAGGAGTTGTAACGGCATTTGCCATTCCGCCAAACTCATTAGCAACGTTAAATGTTGTTCCGCTTTCCACTCTTACATTTTTTATTTTACCGTAACAACGATGCCAGATTCTTCCCATGAAGCCACCAAGCACTGCATCACTAACAGTATTTGTACTTGTAATACTTCCGCCTATTGTTATTGTATCAAGGTCATACTTAATATATGTTGCATCAGTAATAAAACCGCTGTATTCAACATTTACACCTGCACTAATTGTACATGCAAGTTCCAAATTTTCTCCGGTAACAACAAGGTAGTTTTCACAAGTGCACTCATAACTTTTACATGTCACGCAGTACTTCTGTGCAAGCACTCCTCCGATTTTACCGTCAATATTACTGAAATTTTTCTCAACTCTGATATTTTCAAGATTAAGTATTGTTCCTATACTCTGATACGCAAGTCCGCCTGTACCTCTTGCGCTGTCAACTGTTCCGGCAATTACAAGATCAGAAAAGCTTGCATTACCGATTGTTGAAAACAAACCTGTTCTTAAGTGCTTTGCCGTTGCATCAATTGCATCTGTCGTAGAATTCTGAGTTATCGTTATTGATGAATTAGACCCCTTTAATTCTCCCGCGAAAGCATATGCCGCATCCTGCTTATCATTACGGTTAAGCGCAATTATTCCGGTCTTGTCATAAGAAATATCTGTATTTGCCGTTACTTCATACTTTGCAACAAGTAAATCACTGTAGGTAACATCTCCTCCAAATGCATTACTTCCGAATTGTCCATCTGTTGCGAGCATTATTGCAAGGCACTCAAAATCAGCTGCATTTGTAAGTTGATAATAATCTCCTGATTTAACCACAGTATTATTGATAACACCTACATTTGCAAGTGTTCCGTCACCAATAAGCACAACACCGTTACCCATATCCTGATTTCTGAAAATACCACCTACATTACCAACTTCACGAATGTTTTTGGCACTGTCTCCGGTTAACTGTTTTGTACCATTTACCTTTCCTTCAACACCGGAAAAATAAATAAAACTTATCCATGTACTTGTATCCACATCATTAGCGCCTATCACTCTGCCGTTTGAGTCATTGCCTCCGCCAACAGAACCGTTTATCGCTACCGTTCCCTGCAGTTCCACAACAACCTTTTGTGATAATCTGCCGATAATACCACCTGTATACGTTGCTCCTGCAATTGCTCCGTTAATGGTAGTATTCTTAATAATATATTTTCCGCTGTACATCTGTCCGCAGATTCCGCCTGCGTATAAACCGCTTACATTTGCTTCTATTGTAAAATCCGCAAGTTCCATGGCCGTATAAGAACTTATACCGAAAAGGCCTCCTGCTCTTCCCGTAACGTCTACAGTTCCCGATACCGTAAAACCGCCTTCCGGAACTACAAGTTTTGTACCTTCCGAACAAATGCCAATTAATCCGCCACCACTTCCGGTGCCGGATACATCAACTTCTATGCTATTAGCTCCGGTAAGTGCAAGTATTCCTTCGCCCGAGCCTGCTTTTTCCAATTTACCAACAAAATGGCCTACATGTGCTTCTCCCGCATTCGAAACAGAAGACACATGTACTTTTGCAGAAAACGCTGCAATATCTATCGTATGATTACCGATAATATTGCCCGCATATCCACCGGTAGTCAAAGTTCCCGACACAGTAATCTTGTCACCTGCCGTACCTATGTTAACATCTTCACCAAGCGCAATTGAAACATTATCGCCGATAATGCCGGCTATACCTCCTGCATTTACACCGGATACATTGGCAACAGAAGAAAAGTCCGAAACATTAACCACTGCACCATCCGATATCATTGCCGCAATACTTCCGGCCGCTCCGGTATTATTTGCAATACTTCCCGATACAACTATATCTGAAATTGTTACTGTTCCACTTATATTACCTGCAACTGCCGCACATGCATCTGACAATATAAAATTAAATCCATGTATGTCAACTCCGTCACCTGCGTATGCAATTAACGGTTTATCCGTCGCAAACACTACGCCTCCATTGCTCTTAAAGTAGCAATAAATTGTTCCTTTAAAAGGAGATTCTTCAGTTCCTATTCCCGAAAAACCTGCAATTGAACTTATATCCCAAATACCGGTTGCCGAATCTGAGTTAGCAATGATAATAGTAACACCGCTAAAACCATTAACTCTCGAATCGGCACATAAAGTTTGGGCATTAATAAAATCCTCCGGCGTACTTATGTAAAATTCAGTACGTCCGGCACCACCATTATATGAAGCCGCATATTCATCATACGTAGCGGGAAGGTTGTATTCGCCTGATGCGTTAAGCGTAATGCAATTAATTCCGAGCATTATAAATAAAAGCATTACAATAAATAATTGCTTACGTTTACCGTTCATCAGTCAACACCTCACTCTCCGCTGTATTTTTCCGCCTCAATATATTGATTTAAGGTTGTCATATCCCAGACCTTTGTCGAAAACTGTTCCCCTCTGAAAAAACCAATTGTTTCAGAAGAATACGGCATTACCTTAACAATAAAATACTTCCATCCGTTTGTATCTGTTCTGGGAGCCGATTCCCCCATAGTGCTAAGCCACCCGAGGTATGCTTCATCATATAAATCAATCTGAAACACCGAAGGATCCCAAGACAGCTTTAACTCCTCCGTAATTTCGTCCGCATCAAGCACATCTCCTACAGTACGTATTTCGTATATAAACTCTGACTGGCTCTGTATCTCCTCAAATTTTTCATCATCAGTACCACTTGTATTTGTTACCACAAATTCCTGTTTTTCAATAAAGCTTTCCGGTCTTGCAACATTGGTTATAACCATTTTTCCGCATAAATTTCTTGTAATAACCGCACCATCATCAGTTTTTACCCGTATATAAATTGGTACCGCTTCATGAGTATTGCCCCATACATTAAGTGAAATTGTATAAACGTTGGCTACTGCTGCACCTCCGGCTATACTTTGTCCTGAAATTACTGTTTTATTTGCTTCGGACACTCCTATCGCCTTTGCCGAACCTCCTGATTTCTGTATCGTATAATTCGCACTGACAGGCTGTTCTTCCGTCCAAATTTCTATTGTATACGGTATGTTTACTCCGCTCTCGTTAAACAAAAGATTATTTTCGTAATTCCTTACCTCAAAATCAAAATTATATGTTACTCCCGTGTAATCCGACTTAACTATACTTTCAAAAAAACTGTCATCATCTGTGTGTACCGCATAGTTCGCGGTAAAATATATTCCTGTTGCGATGGCAATACCTGATTTTGCACTTTGTGAGAAATACTTCGCATATGTCGCATACCCAAACCAACCCACATTTGCGCATACCAAAACCCCGATTATAAGCCACCGAAGTTTCAAATTTTTCTTATTCTGTTTCCTTTTCTTTTTGCGCACATTTTTCCTGTTATGCATACTCTCACATCCACGTTACAATTACTTACTCTGTTACAAGTTCAGGCTTAGGTTGTATTGCTTTAACCAAAATATATATCATATCTGTTTCTTTTTCGTATTTATTAAAATTACTTGCAGCTTCATTGTCCCACTCGATTTCTAAGACAAAATGCTGTGCCGCATATCCGTTACCATCTGAAGTCAGATGCAGATTGTTATCAAAACCACCAATATCATCCTTTGCATAGGATATGTATTTACCACTGTTAATCTCTGTACCGGCAAGACCAAGCGCCTCGTGTCTCCTTGCTGACACATCTGCCCCCACAAGCGGTGACAGGGCAAGTTTCTTTTTCCAATATGTAGTCTGCACCTGCTCTTCGCCATCTACAATCACGGTATCTGCCGCAACTATTACGCCGTCTCCGTTATCCGCAACTTCTACAACTTCATATATTTTGTATTCTAATGCAAGATTCTCTGTATATATTAATTCCATGGAATACTCAAAATCCGAACCTCCCATGTTAACTATATCCTCATTCTCTTTATTGCTTACACAAAAAAGTATCTGCTTTGTCTGTCCCGGCATAAGACTTCCTACCGAAAGTTGAAGTGCCGCACTTTCACTTGAATTCTGAAGGACTAATGTATATGGTTTCATAACTTCTGCCGGTTTACTCTCTGCCTCTCTGTCAAATATGTTAAACCACGCGAAAGTTCCTCCGACAAGCATAAGTATACCTGCAATCATACAAATACCTATTATCTGGACACGTACAAAGCTTTTCATTTGTTTTTTTCTGCCGTGCTTTTTCTTTTTGCAACTTTTTTTGTTCACCCGAAATCTTCTCCAATCTATTGGACGGAAAATATAAAATGAAATTTCATCTCTGAAATATTCTTGCCTATATCGGTATCTTCCTCGTCATATGACTCAATAAGAGCCTTCTTTTCTGCCGCTGTAAGAGTATTGTCTTCCTCTTGTGTAAATGGATACTCGTAATGCCATATCCAGTATAAAACTGCTTCTTTTTCTGTTTCCGCTTCATTATCAGCCCATTCAATCAAATAGGGGTTTTCTTCATTGACAGGAATGGTCATGGCTTCATCAGAATAAAAACTTATATGTCTTCCAACCTTTTCGCACAATGCCTGTACAGCATCGCTACCCTCTGTTTTTCCTGCCATGTCCGGATACCATATTCCTTCTCCCTGCCTGATTTGCACAAGCGGAAGTATCCTGCAATTTATAACTCCGTTTTTAGGGGTAATGTAAAATACTACTTTGCCAAATGCTCCGGGAGCCATCTTCCCGCTTTCAATATTGGTAAGTTCAAAAAGTCCTATATCCGCATATTCATTATCGGGTATATCATCCTCTGCAAGTACACCTATATCTTCGCCACCCGGTTCAAGCGCAATTATCAATGAGCCCGGCTCTGCGGCTTTAACCCACATTCCACGTGCAAACACTCTGTCGGACGAACTGAACCAGGCTATGGTAACGCCTACCAGAACCATCACGCTCACTATTAACATTACAAAACCTGATACAAATTCTTCTTTTTTCATCAGTCGTCCTTCTCTTCTTTGTTCTTGCCTGTAATAGATTCAAATATCTGTTTAACATATGATACACAGCAAAGTGACAATGGTAAAATAACAATCAAAAAGTAGTGGTCCCTGTCTGATAAAAACCTGATACCTTTAAAAATCATTTTACCGAAAGGTAACTCTCCGACATATCTACCTGCAACCTGATCATAACTTACAGGATAATCATCAGGTTCATCATAAGCATCACCTTTAGTAATAAAAAGTGTTTCTCCACTCTCGGCGTCAGTAACAATATCGTGAACTCTGTGTGTATTTAAAAAACCATAAATATCCGGTGATTCCGAAACAAAAGTAATTATATCTCCAACTTCTATTTCATCCTCATCTGCTTTTTTTATCACTATACATGTTTCATCACTTATAGTAGGTTGCATACTGCCGCTTAGCACCTGCAAAACACGATATCCGAATATATACGGCATTTTCCCGCTTCCCGCAAAAAGCACAAGAACGCAGAGCGCAACCATAATAACCAATAATAGTATTTCAAAAATCCTTGCCAGTTTTTTCATCTGGAATTCTTCCTCTTTTTCCTATTTCTTCTGCTCGCAGAGCCACCGTTCCTGCTTCTTTCAGCAGCTTCAATATTTGTTCTCTCTGCCTTTCGTTTAAGTTGCAAATCAGCAAGCTCTGTAAGAATTACTTTTCTCAAATATGCGTCTGACATATCTGTATTACGCATAATGTCATCAAGCGCCTGTCTTACATACTTAACACCGTTTTCCTTTTCTCGTAAAGGTCTGTCTGCATTAAGAACATCCGTCTGTTCCACATAATTGCGAAGCATAAAATAATCCCACAAAAATGAATTGTAGATATCCCTCTCAAGCTCTCTTGTCATGATAGGCTCCTGCTTCACCATATCCACTTTATAACCGACTCTGTCGTATGAATGAATATAATTCCAAAGCTTATAGCATGCTTTATATTTACTGTTTTTAGCTATTGCATTTGTCTTGACAATCGGCGGTCTTACAAGCGGATAAGGCTTCATATTTACCATAAATCCGCATGTCGCCAAATCATTTATCTGCATGTGAATCTTCGATATTCTTGTGAAAATATTCATATTCTCACTTTCATTATCAATATCTGTCTCTTTTTCACGAATTTTTATCTCAAGCTTATAATTGATTGTCTCCGTATAATTATCGATAAAAGATTCCATCTCAAAAAATGTACCTCTTTCATCCTTACTGTTATCAAAAATAACGTTAAAACGTTTGTTAATAAAACGCTGTAACTCAAGAATCAGAGTACATATAAATCTGTTTTCATATGTATTTAAACTTTCTTCTTTATACACATTAAGGATTCTGTTCGGAATAACCGTTCCGTCCTCATTAAGCTGGTCAATCAGATTGCTGTGTGAAAGAAGATGCTGAATTGACTCCGGCGAAATCTGCTTTGCCATTGCAATATTTACAACTTCCCTGTCTTCCTCAATAAACTTTCTGGGATTAAGCACAACTGATTGAAGAGCGGGCATTGCTTCCTCGATTGCCTCTACCCACTCCTCATCAATGTTTTTGATAAGACGTGAATTGAAAAATTTGCAATAGTTATTACCCGTCTCCAAAATGTTATAGAAGTACTTATAGTACTGATCTTCCAACAACTCCGGAGACAGGTTTTTTATCATCTTTTTATATACATTTTCAACATTATCCCTATTGTTTTCAAATGCCATGGCAATTCACCTTAACTTGTACTCATTTTCTTCAAACGTATCAAATAATCTTTGCTTATCTGCATATTCTCTTCACCAAAAACATGGTCAAGATATGTAATAAGTCCGTCAATCTCATCGCGGATAAAGCCCATTCCGAGAGACTCAAATTTCCTGAGAATTTTGCTTGCAAAAATAAAATCCAAACCGTCTATCTCAGTTCCGCCACATGCAACATAGCAAGGAATATAATCCTTAAGCTGCTTCATAATACGGTTACCGAATGTAAGTCTGAAATGCTTGATAAGATATGAATCCAACTTATCAAGTTCTACAAGCACTTCCTCCGAAACGGCATATTTTTCTTTAGCCTCGTCATATAGTCTTACAAGATGCGCAAAGCTTAAATTCATCGGTTCCTCATCGGGTGCCTCAAAATATTCTGCCTTTTCATCAAGGTCAATCGGTATTGCACGATCGTATACTTTATCTGCTACCGCAAATGTTGAATCGTCATTATTAATTGTTCCGACATACCAGATATTAGACGGAATCCAAACCTTACCATCCTTCATCTTGTCGGGATCTGAAGCCGCTCTTGAAGTTACAAGACTTATGCAACGTTCTTCTTCTCTTGGAAGCTCGAGTATTGAGAGCATCTCAGCAAAATAATATTCAACTCTGGCGATATTCATCTCATCAAGAATTACGACTCTTACATCATCAACATACTGTGCTTCATAAAGTGCCTTTAAAAAGTCCGGTTCCGTATACTTTTTGGTAAATTCATTGTAATAACCAACAAGCTCTGTTCTGTCTCTCCATGAAGGCTGTACTGAACAAATCACTGCAGGATTATTAAGAAACTGTCCGAGAGCATACGGAAGCGATGTTTTACCTGTACCTGAAATACCTTGAAGGATAACCATCTTGGCAGCTCCGAAAGAAGCAAACAATCTCTTCATAACTTCCAAATCATAATAAAGGCCAAGTCTCGCCGCAGCAAAATTTCTAAAACGTTGGCAAAGTTCTTCAAGATTAACAGTTGAGTTATATTCCGGCACAACATACTCATTCAAGAAGAACTCGTCAACACCTGAAAGTCTGGGGAAACGAAGTTCACTAACCTCAACAGTCTTAACTTCTCCGTTCTGTCCGTCTTCCTCTCCCGGAAGTTCTTCATTAACGCCTTCAAGTAAGTCCGCATTGACCTGCATTCCCATCTCAGAAACCTTCATTGCAAGAATCTTATCTTTCTCATACTGAGTTTTTAATACTTCTCTGTTAAGCCTTGCAACCTCGTCCTTCATTTTCTCATATTCCACAACAGGAACCTTAAAACGGAATAAAATTTTAAGTCCTCTGAATATAAGATAACAAATCAGGAATATAAGTGCCAAAATCAAAATATGCACAATAATAAGACATATCCATCCGGCAACATTTAAATCTCCTCGATATGTTTTAAATATACTTATGTAATACGGAATATCGACAATCCCGACAAATAAATCCCCGAGAGCATATACTACCGCCATAAATAACTCTGCTATATGCTCCATCACCGTATACAAATAATAAAAAAATGCGTTCATAAATATTAACCTTCTGTTCTAAAAGTAACCGTTACTGTTGCTCCCTCTGTCGGAACATCTGTCGAATTAATATATGCTTTTCCACCGTTTGATGCTGCACCGTCATAGTAAATTCTCATTGTAATCGGAACGCCGCCTGCTGAGTTTGCGCAAGAATCAATTTCTAAATCTGCCTTAATCTCTGCTTCTCCTACATTGATACGAACAACCTCATCAGGAGCCGCACTTGCCGCAGGTGCATCATTATCCACATAAAATGCTACAGTAATTGCCTTATTGGCAAGAATATCATTTGCTTCAGCAAAATCTACTGTTGCGCTAAGAACCTGTCCCTGCATGGGTTCACCTGACGAAGCAATGTACACAAGATAATCAACATAATGTACATCCTCTACCATTACCACATCTGTAAGTGGTGCATCGGGTGAACCTGTTGCCTTATCAACCGTGGACGGGTCAGCAACTATTTTCCAACCGTTGCTATATGTAACCGGAACAAGCTTTGTTGCATCTGCATCATCAAAATCAACATCTGTCGTAATTGACCCCTGCGGTACCGGGTCATCCATATTTATAACAAGTGACCCCTTCGACTTTGCCTGCACCTGCATACCTGTTGCTGATACCTTATCATTCATTGTAAACCATGCAAATGTCGCAGTACTCAACATTGCAAGTGTAATACAGAGCATAAATACTCCGTTTCTGATGTCTCTAAAATTTTTCTTTTTCATAACAAATTCCCTCTTTCTTTTGTTTTTTATTTTTAATATTTAAATTGCATTCCAAGTTCTATACTGCCTCCGAGTATATTGTCTATACACTCCGGATCTTCTCCCTCAAGCCATATCACAACCGTAAATTTGTCGATGTCCTGTGGCTCAAAAGCTTCCCGTTCAGCCATCGCTATTACCTTTGAAGAAGCAAATTCTTCTGCATTTAACGTATACAATCCGCTTACTTCATCATATGTATACTGTTGCGGTTTTCTGGCTTCATCGTAAAACGGAAATTCAAATCCGGAACTTTGTGACTCTTCTCCTCCTCCCTTGCTTTCTTTTGCAAAAATCTGTTGTTCACCATTGTGGTAAAGCATTACCCACACAGCTTCTTCAATTCCCTTTGTTGCGCGCTCTATAGAAAGCGTATATGTATAATCTATAGTTTCGTATCCTATATGCTTTAAATAAAAAGTGTACGCAACGTAGTTCGGTCCGTTATGCTCGCCATCAATATCATCCACATCCGGTGATATACTGAAAATACTTATATTGTCCGCTTCCTTTATTGCCTCTCCGTTGAGAACAATCAGTTCTTCCGAGAAATCCTGAGAGTCGCTTAAGACAAGCCATTTTTCTCCGGGATGATCGACTCTGATTACAAACTCACCGGCTCCGGTATAAAAAGCCGACAAAACATAGCTTCCAAGCAACACTGCTCCGATTACTATTATTCCCTGCTTTGCGGCTGAAACCCTTAAAAAACTTTTTGTTAAGCTTTTGCCGCCAATCCACCATGCGCGGAACCTCTCCAGCCAGTCAAAACGCCGCTCACCGTTTTTTTTGACAAAAAAACTATTCATCTGCTGTTCACCGCCAAGTCTATTTTTTCTATCTGTTCTTCTATGCCGACAAAGCACTCCACAAGCTCCGGCTGGAACTGTGTTCCCGCTTCTTTCTTAAGAACCTCCAATGCCTGTTCCCTGGACATTGCCTCTCTGTAAGTCTTCCAACTGACCATTCCGTCATATGCATCGGCAATTGCACATATTCTTGCCATGAGTGGAATCGCCTTACCCCTTTTTCCGTAAGGATAGCCCTTGCCGTCATACCTTTCATGATGCATAGTCGCCACTCCTCTGAAATATGGGAGCATGTCATTTGGCAATATAGGCATATACACACATTCCTGCACCTTAAGTGCGTATACTGTATGGCGCTTAATCTCCGCCATTTCCTCCTCTGACAATGCTTCTACCTTGTTATGAAGCTCCGAAGAAATATAATATCTTCCTATATCGTGTAATTCAAAAATCTTCTCAGAATAATCAAGAATATCCTCCGGAAATTCCTCGTCCCATAATCCCTGTTCTTTAGATGCTAAAAAAAGTGTCTGTGCATACAACGATACTCTGTGCATATGCATTCTTTTTTCCCTGGGAATCATGCTGTACAAACTCTTAACATCTAAAAAGGTAGTAGCACGGGAACCCGTTAATAATTTACGGTCGGAAACAATCATTATCTTTACCTCTTCTCCGTTGTATGCCATACAAATGGGTATACTCTCCCTAGCTTAATTGTAGCAATTTTCGACTTTTTGTAAATGCAACTTTATTCCTATTATGTCAACCTAATATTACTGTATTATTAAAACAGCACAAATTATAGCGAATTTTTACATCACGAAATAAAATGGCACGCCGCATAATGTCCGCCTCCGTAATCCCTGTATACAGGCTCCTGTTTGACACAAACCTCTTTTGCATACGGGCAACGTGTATGGAATTTGCATCCTTTCGGCGGGTTTGCCGGTGACGGAATATCTCCTTTTAAAATGATTCTTTTCATCTTACGTTCGGGATCCGGAAGCGGCACGGCACTTAAAAGCGCCTTTGTATAAGGATGCAGTGGATTCTTAAAAAGTTCCTCTTTTGGAGCACGCTCCACAATATTTCCGAGATACATTACCGCAACCTCATCAGACAAATACTCTACAACTGACAAATCATGTGAAATAAACAGATACGAAAGCCCGTGTTCCTCCTGCAAATCCTTCATAAGATTGATTATCTGTGCCTGTATCGACATATCAAGCGCAGATACCGGCTCGTCAGCAATAATAAGCTCCGGCTTCATGGCAAGCGCCCTTGCTATACATATCCTCTGCCGCTGTCCTCCTGAAAACTCGTGCGGATATCTCTGTGCAAAAAATTCAGGAATTCCACATTCCCTCATCGTCTTAAGCGTATAATCAAGCAGTTCTTCCCTTGGCACAAGTGCATGCGCCCTTACAGGTTCCTTGATTGCTTCTCCAATCGGAATACGCGGATTTAAGGAAGCGTAAGGGTCCTGGAAAATCATCTGAAGCTTTGGTCTTACTTTCTTAAGTTCCTTCTTATTCATCTTAAAAATATCATTACCGTCCAGAAATGCCTCTCCGGCTGTCGGCTCAGTAAGTCTTAAAAGTGTGCGTCCTACCGTTGTTTTCCCGCAACCGGACTCACCGACCAGACCGAAGGTTTTGCCTCTCGGAATAGAAAAAGAAACGCCGTCCACTGATTTTACGTGGCCGACGGTTTTCTTAAAAAGACCTGCTTTTATCGGGTAGTGTTTTACTAAATTCTTTACGTTAAGAATTGTGTCACCCATAATTATCCTCCATAATTGATGTGCAAAACATTTAATTTAGTCTACGTG
>JAZNXQ010000064.1:0-2501 GCA_045593945.1 Lachnospiraceae bacterium
GGAGATGTACACCATCCTGTCCACGCCGTAGTTAATAATCTTAAGAAGCGCCTTCGGATGAATTCCGTCACGCGGCGGATCGAGGACGATAAGGTCCGGCTTTTCATCGATGGTATCGAGCATTTTAAGGACGTCGCCTGCAATAAATTCGCAGTTGTTAAGTCCGTTAAGTGCGGCGTTACGCTTTGCAGCCTCAACCGCCTCTTCGATAATCTCCACTCCGACTACCTTTTTGGCAACAGGTGCGAGCATCTGCGCAATCGTTCCCGTGCCGCTGTACAAATCGAAAATCAGCTTATCCTTGGTCTCTCCAACATACGAACGTGCCGTCTCGTAAAGCACTTCTGCGCCAAGCGAATTCGTCTGAAAAAACGAAAACGGTGAAATTTTAAAACGAAGTCCGAGAAGTTCTTCGTAGAAATAGTCCTGACCGTATATAAGTGTCGTGCAGTCGCTCTGCACCACGTCTGCAAGACTGTTATTTTCTATATGCAAAATACCTGTTACGGTACCTTTCAATTCTAACCCAAGAAGCTTGTCGCACATCTCTTTAAGACTGAGATAATTCTCTGCATCTGTCTCCTCATACTGTCCCGCGGTCACGAGTGCAATCATAATCTCGCCCGTCTTAACCGCTTTTCTGACGAGCAAATGTCTAAGGCAACCCTTGTGGCTCATCTTGTGATGATAGGTCACATTACGCTCTGCCATGTGGTCAAGTACGCATGCAAGAATCTTGCGATAATCTTCATCCACGATGCGACAATCCCTTACTGTCACGATATCGTAAAAACTACCCTTTTTGTGCATACCAAGCGCCAAAGGTCCGTCCTTGAACTCATCGCCGAAAGAGAACTCCATCTTGTTGCGGTATTCCCACTGAATCGGACTTCCCTTGATGCCCTCAAACTCATAATCCTTGCACACTTCATCAATAAGAACCTTAACCTGTGAGGCCTTATGCTTAAGCTGCTCCTCATACGGCAAAGTCTGATAACTGCAACCTCCGCACTCGCCAAAATGCGCGCAGAGCGGCTGTGCCGTCTCATTATCTGCTCTCTCAACAACCTCAATAAGACGTCCCTCACACTTATCCTTGCGCGTTTTATTAACCATAAATCTTACTGTCTGTCCCGGCAGGGCATCCTTTACAATGACCTTCTTATCCTCACCTTCCACGTACACGATACCCTTATTCGGGAAATCGGTACGCTCCACTCTGCCTGTATATTCTTGTCCCTTTTTCACGCTAATCTCCTTAACTAACGAAAGCGCCGCAGTCCTCAGACCATACAGCGCTTCGCATTCTTCAAATTACATTCTGACACTTAATCAGGTCATTAAATCTCTTCGTCATCAACAAATTCATCGTCGAAATCGTCGTCAAATTCGTCCTCGAAATCCTCCAAATAATCAGGAGTTAAATAACGATATACTGCATATGCTATACCTGCAACAGCTGCAATCGCACCGATAACTGCCAAAACAATCAAAATCGTGTTACACTTCTTCTCTTCCTTCTGCTCTTTGTGTAACAACTCACCTAACTTAGAAGCACTTAAAAGTTCATCAAATTTCATCATGAACACCCCTTCCTTAATTTCTACGTATAGTATATCATGTATTTTCAAATTTTACTATATCTTTTTGCTTGGCTTTGCATTTTTCTTTTGCACACCGCCAACTCCGTGCCTGCATAAGCCGCATGTAAGGCGCAGTGCGGGAAAATGCGAAACAAGAAAAAATTAGATTTGACGCGCTCACAGAAAAAGGACGCGACTGCGAAGCAGGCATTTACTTTTTCTGGCGCGTCACTGACAGAACCACAAGTAGCACAACGTGCTACGACAGACGTGTGAGCGGCTGGGTTCTGGAAGTGTACCTTTTGCTCGACAACTTGGAATTTGTTTGTGCCTTTCGTATTTCTATGCCTTCAAACACCTATTCACATAAATAATCTGCAACAAACACGTCCACATTTGAAAAACGTTTCACTTCTATTCCTGCTGATTTATATACATCCTCGTACTTTTGCAAACACATATCAAAAAGTTCAACATTATCCTGCAAACAATCTGGATTATATACTTCCATGATGTTAAAATTACCAATCTCCACTTCATCCCCTATCTCCGCAATCATATAGTGGAAATTACACAGATTCATAAAAGAAGCAACTGCATTGTCTTGCTCCGCCGCTTCTGCAACCTTATTTCTCCAGTTGGAATACATTTCCTCATATGTACCAGTTAATTCCTGTGAAGGTTCTCTTTTTTCCTCTTCCCTTCGGGTATAATTTTCCATGTACAAAAGAACACCTTTTGACAACTCACGTAATTCTGTAACATCTTTACTTCCTGCGACTCTCTTAATCATATCAGAAAACGTTTCCTCAATAGGCAGTTTTTCCAATTCCTCAAATATTCGTTTCACACCTCGTTTAAAATAAGTACCATGATAAAACATCATTGCATCCAAAAGGTAATAAATTACTCCAAATG
>JAZNXQ010000065.1:0-3678 GCA_045593945.1 Lachnospiraceae bacterium
ATAGGAGAAAACCATGAAATTTTTATATTTATGGCCTTTGGCATTGCTGGTTGTAATACCTATTATCATAATAATGTACCTTCTTAAACAAAAAGCGGTGGACCATCCGTTTTCGTCGCTTTTCTTGTGGAAGGAAATGTATAAGAACATGCAGGCAAATACTCCTTGGGAAAAGCTTAAAAAGAATCTCCTTATGTATTTGCAGATTGCGACGGTGCTTATACTTATTTTTGCGCTTATGTCACCGTATATCAAGTCGGAGACAACGAGTGCGGGACATGTTGTGCTTGTGCTTGATACGAGCGGCAGTATGAATACGAAATACGATGACGGTCATACAAGAATGGAAGTTGCGGTGTCAGAGGCAATTGATTATGTTGATAAATTGCCCGGAGATACGTCGATTTCGATTATTACGAGCGATAAAGAGGCGGTGCTTGTACTTACCGACTCTATTGATAAAAGTCTCGCAAAAAGGCGTTTAAATGCGATAGAGGCCACAAACTATATGGGTGACTGTTCATTTGGTATGGAGATGGCAGAATCCATGATAGCGCAGTGGGAGACGGCAGAGGTAGTATATTTTACGGATACATATGTATCCTGTAAAACTACGGGCGGTTATATCATTGACGTCTATTCAGAGATGGACAATGCAGTGGTTGAGTATGTCGGTCACGGTACGGATAGCGAAGGTATGCTTACCGTGCTTGCGAAGGTTTCCAACTTTGGAAGTAAGGAACTTAAGACGGATATCAACCTTTACGGTGATGAAGAGATGCTTGCCGTTAAGGAGGTTACGATTCCTTCGGGCGACAGTGAGATAGTATATTTTGAGAATCTTGCATTTGACGGTAAGGTTATTTATGCAGAGCTTCATGACGTGAAGGACGCACTTACTCTTGATAACGGTTGTTTTGACGTTATCACGGAGGCATCCGAGTGTAACGTGCTTCTTATGACGGAGCAGAATCTTTATCTTGAAAAAGCGATGGCGCTTATGGACGGTGTAAGTGTTACCAAGTCTAATGATATTGACGGTTTTAAGGATTTTTTAAATCAGGAGTATGACTTGTATGTTTTTGACGGTATGGTTCCCACGGAGCTTCCGAAAAACGGTAGTATGCTTTTTATAAATTGTGAGTGCCCTGAGCTTTATACGGTTGCGGACACCTTGGAAGGAATACTTTTAAAGGTTAAGGATAGCAAGGTTACAAGGTATCTTGAGGATTACAGCTTTGGCGCAAGTAAGGTTAAGGCTATGGAGGTGCCGGGCTGGGCTGACAGCTTCCTTACGGCAGGTAATTTCAGTGCCGGCTTTATCGGAACTTACGGAACACAGCAGGTATGTGTGCTCGGTATGGACTTTCATGATACGGAGCTTCCGCTTAAATCAGAATTCCCGATACTTATTTACAATATTATGAATGAGTGCGTTAGCACGGGCATGCTTTCGGCCTCCGTTGTAAATGCAGGAAGTATCGTCAAAGTAAGCGGTAAGATAGACGGAGCCAAGCCTGTTATAGAGCGTCCCGACGGCAAAAATGAGGAACTTGTCGGAACGATAGTTAACTATACAGGCACTAATGCAACCGGTGTGTATGAGGTGGAGCAGAATGCGGACGGTGAGAAGCTTTCGGAAGTTTTTGCGGTTAATTTCCCTAAAAACGAAAGCTATATACAGAACACTCCGGGCGGTAGTTCTGACGCAGGGACATCTGTTGTGCAGGCGACAGTTAACTCGTCGTTTAATTTGCGCAATGTTATAATTATATTGGCACTGATTCTTTTGTGCATTGAATGGGTAGTGTACATCAGAAGATAATGCCGGAAAAGAGAAGGGTATGAACATAGAATTTTCCAGACCTTTAGTTTTGATAGGAATACCGATAGTTATCGGTTTGTTAATATTCTCTGCAAGATATATGTTTGTCAAAAATAAGGCACACAGAATTTTGCAGATTAGTGTGCGTGCACTTATTGCGACGCTTCTTATTTTGGCGCTCAGCGGTGTAAGCATGAAGTGGAAAGGCAGTGCAGTGTCTACAGTTTTTCTGCTTGATATATCGGACAGCATGAAGGAAAACGGAGACAAATTACTGCATTTTGTAAATGATGCAATTAAGGAAAAATCGGATGATAACAGCATCGGTGTTGTGGCTTTCGGAAGTGATGCGAAGGTAGAGCAGTTTGTGTCTGAAGAGATAACCTTTTCAGAGTTCCAGACGGATGTCACTAAGACTGCGACCAATCTTGAAGGTGCGGTTACGATGGCACTTGCGATGATGCCGGAGGATTCGGCAAAACGTATCGTGCTTTTGACGGACGGTGTTGAGAATGAAGGCAATCTTAAAAATACGATTTCTTCGGTTGCAACTTCCAAATGTCTTGTCGAGGTAGTAAAAATGGAGACAGGAAGTAGTGCCGAAGTGTGTGTAAGCGATATCTCTGTTCCTGACAGTGTCGGAACGGGTGAGAATTTCAGCATTACTGTTAAGATAGAAAGTAATGTGGCAAGTCCGGCAACAGTAAGCCTTTATTCGGGCAGAACTCTCAAAGGACAGCAGAAGGTAAATCTGCAAAAGGGCGTTAATACTTTTGTATTTAAGGATACTCAGTCGGAGGAAGGCCTTAAGACATATCGTGTGCAGGTGGATGCAGAGGAAGATACAATAACTGCCAACAATGAGTATCTCGCGTATACTAATATTTCTACACGTAAGCCGATTCTTATTGTAGAAGGAACTGCAGGAGAGTCTTCGGAATTTGTAAAGGTGCTTGACAGTATTCAGGTGCGCTATCAGGTTGTACAGCCGGTGACGGCTCCGGGAAGCCTTTCAGAGATGAATCAGTATGCGGGAATTGTTTTTGTCAATGTTTATGCCGATGATTTGCGAGAAGGCTTTATGGAGAATATTGAGGCCTATGTAAAGGATTACGGCGGAGGCTTTATAACGACCGGCGGCAATAACAGTTATGCACTCGGTAATTACAAGGATACGGCACTTGAGACGGTGCTTCCGGTGGATATGGACCTTCAGGGTGAGAACGAGATTCCGACGATGGCGATTATGCTGGTAATCGATAAGTCAGGAAGTATGTCTGATGGTAATGGTGTTATAACGAATCTCGACCTTGCAAAGCAGGCGGCGGCAGCGGCACTTGATAACTTAAGAGATACGGATTATATAGGTGTTGTGGCATTTGATGACGGATATCAAGAGATTGTTAAGCTTCAAAAGGCATCTGACCGTGGGGCAATCGAGGATGCAATATATTCAATAGAGCTGGGTGGCGGAACTTCAATTTATCCGGCACTTGAGGCGGCAACAATTTCACTTGAGAAAAATCCTGCCAAGGTAAAGCATATTATTTTGCTTACAGACGGACAGGACACATACAATAATTATCCCAAGGTTATTAACAGAATTAATAACGGTCAGATTACACTTTCAACGGTAGCGGTAGGACAGGGCTGTAACCAGACACTTCTTAACATGCTTGCCGAGGAATGCGGTGGACGTTTTTATTATACGGATATAGATTCGGATATCCCGCGTATTTTTGCGCAGGAGGTATTCTTGTCGGTTAACTCCTATCTTGTGGACGGTAATTTTGTACCGATTGTAACCTCTAATGACGAAATGATAAGTTCTGTTGCAGAAAACGGTCTGCCTT
>JAZNXQ010000066.1:0-6288 GCA_045593945.1 Lachnospiraceae bacterium
AAGGAAGGGATTCTTCGGGATTTGCTTATATCTCAGAAAAGGGAGGTTATTGCCATGAGTATATATGAATATGATGAAGAGGCTGTTTTGGCGATGCTTGCAGAGGAGTATAGGGAAGATGGTATTGAGATTGGAAGGACCGAAGGAAGGGCAGAAAGACTGGTTTCGATTATCCGCAGAATGCTTACAAAGGGCATGAATTATGAAGAGATGGCAGATATATTGGATGAAGATATAACGGTGATAAGTAGGATAGCAGACAAGCTTAATGAAGATTCGACTATTACGGATAGAGAGATTGTGGAGAAGGTTTACACAAGAGATGTGTTTGAGAGAGATTAACGATAATAATACAAAAGAGGGAAGAAAATGATTAAAACTAAAATTACACGTATAATATACCTTGTACTAATGCTCTGTATCATGCTTGCATTATCCGGCTGTTTTACGGAGGAATACGACAGAGCAGATATTATTAAGTATGTTACCAAGAATTGTGATATTAAGAAGTTTACTGTCAGCAGAGACTATGAGGAAGTCGAGGGAGACGATGGCTACACTGACAAGGTCTGGACGGTAACGGTTAAAGGCGATGACAAGCTTGAATTCGTTGTGCATGACGATTTTCACTGGGGAATGGAGGCACTTGTTAATTCCTTAAGTGATGATTATAAGTATGTTGTGCTTGCTTATTTATACGAGGAATATGATGAGTGTGAGCTTTTGGAGCTTTATGAGGAAGAGAATATAAGCACCTATGCGGAACTTGTGGGAACCTATGATAGTCTTGATGAGCTTGAGGAACTTTTTGAGGAGACAGCAGAGTTTGCAAAGTACATAGATGAGTGCGGATATGATATTGAATTCCGTGTGAATTTTAAAATGGAGAATCCTCTGCGAGATAATACTGTAAGAGACCTTACAGATGGAGACTACAGCACTTGGATTGAAGCCGGCGATAACTACGATTACGAAGAAGCATATGAGGCTGCAGTTGATAAGTATCTGCTTACAAGCATTATATACAGATTTGAGGATAAGCTTTCAGAGTTTACTGATAAAGAGATAAAAGAGGCTGTAGAGGAATGCGCATACAGAGTTGCTGTTTCGAGTGACGGAACAGAGGGTGGAGAGTTTGAGTACTACGAGGATTTGTGCGGCAGAATGTACACCTCCGCGGTAACCTTCGGAACTCTTTACGAGATTCTTGTAAGAGAAGGTGTGGAAGTTACCGGAGACAGTTGGCATTACAGTTTTGTAGGTGCAGGTGATGTTTTATACGAGATATCGTATGATTTTTGTGATTATACCTATTATGGTGAAGTAGAAGAAGGAGACGAGCAAATCGGCTACTATTATATGAGAAACGGAGAAAAAGTGCCGATGGATTATTACTATTACAATTATTTCTGGGAGAAAGATGTACTTGAAATGACAGGCATTCTGATTGATGTAGGGAAGAAGGCGCAGGAGTAAAATTGTAAGATTTGTCGTCGAAATGTAAGATAAGATTAGACATGAATGTGTACAATTGCGCAAATGTGTATAAAATAATACAAAATTCTTCGAATAGTTATTGTTTTATATATCTTTGAGTGCTATAATATTATGCGAGATGTTTTGCAATAATGTAGCAATCAGGGAGGGTCATACTATGAAAAAGAAGAGTAAGGTACGTTTGTTAAGTATCAAGATGAAGGTTTCCATGGCAATGGGTGCGATGGTAATGATTCTTTGTATGGTGCTGGGATTTAACCTTTACAGCAATCAGAAGAAGAATATCATGGCGCTTGCGGTTGACCAGACGGAGATGGCGGCTGATATGGCGGCAGATAGAATAGATGCGGATGCAGCAAAGGATTTGCATTCATTTGACACTACTACAGATAGTTTTAAGCTTGTTACCGAACAACTTGTAGAAGCAAGAGAGAAGTGCGGAATGGCGTATTTATATGTTCTTGTTGCAAACGGTGGTAAGGTATACTACGGAGCAGATGCTGATGTAGACGGTGCTTCAATCGGAGAAGAGTTTGAAGTAAGCTATGAAGAGCTTAAAGGTGTGTTTGGTGGACAGGAATACGTACAGGATTACATAGATGAGACGGAAGACGGAGACCTTATTTCGGCATATGTTCCGCTCGTTGCTTCTGACGGAAGTGTGTCTGCAATTATCGGTTGCGATTATGATGCTACATTTATTAATGGTTGTCTTAAAGACGCGATTATTACAGTGTGTATTACTACAGCAGTATGTTTTATTCTTGCAATTGTAGTGTTGAATATATTGCTTACAATTATTTTGAGAAATCTTAAGGTTATTAACGCGAAGGTAGAAGAGATTGCAAGCAACGAGGGCGATTTAACACAGCAGATATCAGTTCGTTCAGGCGATGAGATTGAGCAGATTGCAGATAATGTTAATGCAATGCTTGAGAGTATCCGTAAGATTATGTTGTCGGTGTCACACAGTTCTAATGAACTTGAGGCTTCCTCAAGAAAGGTTGCATCAGAACTTGGCGGAGCGCAGGAGAATATTGTTGATATTTCCGCAACTATGGAGCAGATGAGTGCCGGTATGGAAGAGACATCAGCATCACTTTTCCAGATTAACGAGTCTGTTGAACTTACATGGAAGTACACCGAGGATGTAAGAGAAGAAGTTAAGAGTGGTAACGACATGACAGAGAGAAGCAGACAGGAAGCTGAAGAAGTCAGAGTCGGAGCCGTAAAGACAAGTGAAGAAGTACAGGCACAGGCTAAGCAGATGATAGAGGTTATTAACAGTAAGATTCAGGATTCCCGTGCCGTTGAAGAGATTAATACACTTACTCAGGATATCATTAATATTGCTTCACAGACCAACATGTTGTCTTTGAACGCAAGTATTGAGGCAGCAAGAGCAGGCGAGAGTGGAAGAGGCTTTGCGGTAGTTGCTGATGAGATTGGCAAACTTGCAACGGATTCTTCTCAGGCTGCTAATCAGATCAGTGAGGTTAGTGCCAAAGTTATAGAAGCTGTTGAGGCACTTGCTAAGGCCTCTAAGGATATGGTTGAGTTCCTTGAACAGTCTACAGTCAAAGGTTATGATGCTCTTGTTAAGACAAGTACTGATTACCGTGATACAGTTACAAGTATTAACGAGATGGTACAGAGACTTAGTGCCAATACCGAGGATTCTTTAAAGAATATGGAGAATATCAAGGAATCTATCAATGCGGTAACGATTGCTGTAGAAGAATGTGCTAAGGGTGTTACGGATATTAGTGAGATTTCTGTAAGTCTTACCGAGAGTGTTGATTCTGTTGCGGCAGAGGCTAGTGAGAATAAGGATATTGCAGAAGATCTTTATGCAGAAGTTAATAAGTTTGTCTTAGAATAACAGGTATTTTTAGGACTGACAGTCGATGTGCTGTCAGTCCTTTTTGTATGAAGTAAATTCTTTTTAAACTGTACAAAACAGGGCGATGTATGGTATTATCAAATAGGATGTTTAAGTAATTTTTTAGAAGAAAAAGTTTTTCGGGCAGGAGTTTAACGTGAAGAATTTTGATGATAAAGAGAATTTAATTAATAAGTTAAAAAATATAATAAATGCAGATTGTATTTCGATTGTGCTCAGTAATCCGAGGAATAAGGATGGTGCGACTAAGGTTAAGGCGCGTCCGGTAGAGTCCAGGGGAGAGATTGTTTTTCAGTTTACTGAGTACAGGGGAACACAGGTGTTTCATAGCAACTTATCTGCAGATAAGGCGGTTGTCGCGGTTACAAGGTATATGATGGAAGATTTTAAGCAGGGACAGATTATTTGTAAGGAAGAGACTGTGACGGTACTTTCCGGCAATAAGGGCAATATTTCAGTTATGAGCCGTAAGGTTAAGTCAGAATCCAAGGTCGGTCTTGCACACAACCGTAAGAAGCGTTATATCCTTGAAGAGGGTATGAAGATAGCCTTTCTTGAGGACCTTGGTGTTATGACAAAGGAAGGTAAGATTGTGCAGAAAATGTACGATAAATACCGTCAGATTAACCGTTTCCTAGAGTTTGTGGAGGATATTATTCCTGAACTCCCTACAGGAAGGGAGCTTACAATTCTTGATTTTGGTTGTGGCAAATCATATCTTACTTTTGCTATGTACTATTATCTTAAGATTTTGAAAGGCCGTGAGGTGAAAATGATAGGTCTTGATCTTAAGGAAGATGTAATAGATAAGTGTAATGCGCTCAGTAAAAAGTACGGATATGAGGGTGACCTTAAGTTTTTAAAGGGCGATATTGCAGATTATGACGGTGTTGATAGTATCGATATGGTTGTTACGCTTCATGCATGTGACACTGCGACAGATTACGCTCTTGCCAAAGCTGTAAAATGGGGAGCTTCTGTTATTTTGTCAGTGCCGTGCTGTCAGCATGAGCTTAATAAGCAGATTGACAGCGAGCTTATGCAACCGGTATTTAAATACGGAATCATCAAAGAGAGAATGGCAGCACTTCTTACTGATGCGCTTCGTGCAGAATATTTGGAGAGCTGCGGATATAAGACTCAGATACTTGAATTTATAGATATGGAACATACTCCCAAGAACCTTCTTATAAGAGGTGTTTTGCGAAAAGACGGTTTGCGCGCGGATAATAAGGATAAACTTAAGTGTATTGAAGAGTTTTATAATGTTAACCCGATATTAAAATCATTACTGTAGAATATGAGGATAAACAGTTGAAAAAGAAGTTTTATTATGGCGTTATATTGGCGGTTATTTTTTTGATAGTATTGGCAGTGTTATTTTTTTGGCCGAAGGATGATACGGAGAATGAGAATAAGAGTAAAACAGTTATGAGTGAGGCTGTTTTACCGATAATATATTCTTACTTTGAGGATATCAGAATCAATCCCCTGCATGGTTATGTGGACGATATGGATACTGTTGCCATGCGTGATACGCTCACTCCGCTTGAAGAGGACCGACAACTCAAGCTTTATATTGATACTTTTGGAACCAAGGTGAGCAAGATTGCTTACGAGATACGTACCATGGATATGGAACGTATTTTAGAAAATACTACGGTTGAAGACTGGAAAGAAGCAGATGTGATAGAGGCGACTCTTCCGATAGAGAATCTGCTTAGTGAGGAAGAAGAGTATAGGCTTACGATAGTGCTTACACTTGAGGATGGAAGAAAAGTTTCGTATTATACAAGGATTGTATGGGGACTTGATAATGCATATGACAAGTTTTCATATGTGAAGGATTTTAATATAAGGACTTTTGATAAGGAAGAGGCCCTTGAGCTTGTGCGCTATCTGGAATCAGGCGCCAAAGGCGACAACACCAATTACGGATATGTTGATATTTACTCCAGCTTTAAGCAGGTTACATGGGGTGATTTGGAGATAGAGGTTATAGGTGACATTGATATCTCACTCAAAGAAACAAACGGCAATATTTCGTATTTTGAAGTGGAGTATTATGTAAACTCGAAGAATATGTACGGTACAAAAGAGATGTACAAGGTAAGAGAATATTACCGTACCAGATATACAAGTACGCGTACGTATCTGCTTAATTTTGAGCGTACCATGGAGCAGTATTTTGCGCCGGTGTCAGAGAATGTGCAGGGTGGCAGAATTAATCTTGGTATTACGGAGAATGTGGATTTTGCAGTATGTGAGGCTATGGAGAGTCCTTCCGGTAAAAGGGTATGCTTTGTAAGAAACGAAGAGCTTTGGCAGTATTATGCGGAAGAGAAAACTTTTACCAAAGTATTTTCTTTTATACAAGATTCGGATATAAGGACTCTGTGGGGCCGACATGATATTGAGATTGCAAGTATGGATGATTCGGGCAATGTTCTTTTTCTTGTGTACGGATATATGAGCAGAGGCAGGAATGAAGGCCGTGTAGGAGTGTCCGTATGCCGTTATATAGCAGAGGACAAGGCAGTGGAGGAACTTGTGTATATCCCGTACAACAAGTCGTATGAGATACTGGGGGAGAATGTCGGTGATATATGTTATGTCAACTCGAGTAACTGGCTATTTTTCCTTTTTGAAGAAAAGTTATATTCCATGGACCTTGCAAGCAGAGAGTATACTGTGATTGTGGATGGTCTTAAGAACGGACATTATATAGTTAATGAGGCAGGCAATACACTGGTATGGCAGGTGGGGGAAGAAGATTTTTCTGATGAGATAAAGATTCTCAATCTTGAAACCAGTAAGGAGAACAGTATTAATTGCAGACAGAATGAAGTGATGCAGTTAATTGGTTACATGGAGGGCGATATTGTTTA
>JAZNXQ010000067.1:0-8767 GCA_045593945.1 Lachnospiraceae bacterium
TACAAAGTTCTTTATTAATCCTACAGGACGTTTTGTTATTGGTGGACCTCACGGAGACAGCGGATTAACAGGACGTAAGATTATTGTAGATACTTACGGCGGATATGCAAGACACGGCGGTGGGGCATTCTCTGGTAAGGATTGTACAAAAGTAGACCGTTCAGCAGCATATGCAGCAAGATATGCAGCTAAGAATATTGTTGCAGCAGGACTTGCTGACAAATGTGAAATTCAGTTGTCATATGCTATTGGCGTGGCACAGCCTACGTCAGTAATGGTTCAGACTTATGGTACAGGTAAAGTAAGTGATGAAAAACTTATTGAAATAATAAGAGAAAACTTTGATTTAAGACCTGCCGGAATTATCAGAATGCTTGACCTTAGACGTCCTATTTATAAGCAGACAGCAGCATACGGACATTTTGGACGTAACGATCTTAATCTTCCCTGGGAGAAGATTGATGTTGCAGAGAAGCTTAAAAAATATCTTTAATAGTTAGCTTGATATTATTATCGGGACTGTTGCTTATGTAACAGTCCCGAATTTTTTGTCGATTACTTGTGTAAAAATATGGGATTAAAATGCTTGAAAAAAATGGAATATAAAGTATAATGAAAACAACCAAATTATTACATAAAATGGAGGAGTATGATGGGAGTTAAGAGGTATATGATTTCAGATGCTTCAAGGCATGTGAATGTGGAGTCACATGTTTTGCGCTACTGGGAAGAGGAGTTGGGGCTTTCAATTTCCCGTAATGAACTGGGGCATCGCTATTATACGGAAGAGAATATTAAACTGTTTAAGAACATAAAGATGTTAAAAGAACAGGGTTTTCAGCTTAAGGCAATTAAGATGGTGATCCCTGAGCTTGAGGCAACAGGTGAAGCAGGACTTGAATATATGCTTGGAAGAAGAGAAGAACTTAATGAGAAGGCAGAGCGTGCCGAAGAGAAGGAAGCGGAAGTGTTGCAGGCACCTGCAGCAGTCGGGGTAGCGCAGACGGCAGTGGAGGACAAGCCATTGGTTATTCCTGTTGCCACAGATAAGATACAACAGTTTCAGATTATCATGTCCAATATTATTACGAAGGCATTGCAGGATAATAATCTGCTTCTCAGCAAAGAAGTTGGAGATAGAGTAAGTGATAATGTTCTTAAAGAGATGGATTATCTTATGAGAGTCCGAGAAGAAAAGGATGACGAACGTTTTAAACGACTTGATGAAACAATAAGAAGTGTGCAAAAGAACAGAAAGCTGATAGAGACGGCACCTGTATCGATGAGGGTATCAAAAACAGGCAAAAAGAAAAAGGTATTCGGAAAGGCACTTGTTTAAAATTTGAGGGACAATAAGAATTTTAAAGGGCTGTTGTATTATGCAACAGCCCTTGCTTTTTAGTCTATGTTTATTATGATTTCACCGATACCGCCGTCTATTTTGAGTTTGTTGGCGGCACCACTGTTTAGTTTATCAATCTTGGTATGGGTCTTACCGTTAAGCTTTGCTTTGCCTATGGAAGAATCAATGCTTATTTCATAGTCTTCAAGATTGCCGTTGAGGTCAAGTTTGAACTCGCCGACACCGCACTCGGCATTCCATTCGCCGGTAAGACTACAGTCAGTCAGTGTAAAATTACCGACACCGCACTCGATTTTACTTTTACCGGAAATGTTACTGCTTTTAATATCTAAGTTGCCGACACCGCAATTTAAAGTCATATTGCAAAGTGATGAGGAAGTAAATTCAATGTTACCTGCACCGGCATTTAAAGTTATTGTATCGGTGTTAAAATCAGTAATTGTTGCGTTGCCTGCACCTGTTTCGATATCGAACTTTTCGGTAGAAATATTTTTGATTATACAGTTGCCTGCACCTGTGGCTATTTTAAGATACTTTAAATTGGTCCCTTCCGGAACGGTAATTGTCAGGGATGATTTGGTACTTCCTGAAATATGTCCTTTTTTGCTATTGGTATTGTTTACGGTAAGAGTTCCGTTTTCAAACTTACATGAAAAGTCTTTTAGTACATTATTGCCGGATACCTGGAAAAAATCACCTGTTTCAATGTTCAGTTGCCCTACGGCATTGTCAATGATGATTGCTTCGGGAATCTGGCCGAGGTATTGGTTTAATATTGTTTCGTTACTTGTTGCATCTTTCTTTGACGGTGTAAATATGGAAACTACAGAATATATGCCGACGCACATGATTCCTATAATAATAACGGCAAGCGCTATTGCCAAACCAATGGCACCGTTTTTGATATTTTGTTCTCTTGAATTCATCGGATGTCGATACCTCCAAACATACATGTTGCGTTAATATATAATGTCGGAGCTCCGGGAATATTACGTTTAGCCAGACGGTTGTCAACCCCTCCGAAAATCGGAACGCAGGAAACCCGTACATTGACATCGGAAGGAACACGGACATCAATGCCTCCAAATATTGCTGAACAATTCATTGCAACATCTTCATTAATATAAGCCCCTCTAAGGTCTACGTCGATGCCGCCAAAAATAGCATTACATGTTGCCCCTACAAAAATCTCGTTGTTGCAGGTGATTTCCTGTGCTCCGAATATGGCGGAATATTCAGGACAGCCTTGTTTATAAAGTACATCACCGCTTGCTATACGTTTGCGGTTTGTTTTACTGCCGAGTACGATGCGGCATCCCCAAATGATGAGGGCAACAGGAATAGCAAGTTTAATAATTGTGCCGAAATCGAGGAAGTCTCTTGCCCATAAAAAGAGTAGGATACCGATAATAAGACCGACACCGGACTTGGTTGTAAATCCTTCTTTTTTAATTGCAAGTACATTGGGAATAATAATGAACAGTGTCCACCAACCATCAAAGAAAATTGTAAAGTTCCAATCCAGGAATGCCTTACCGGCTAAAAAGATACCGAGTAGAATGAGTACAATTCCGAGAGTATTTGATTCTTTGTTCTTCATTTATAAAAGCTCCTTTCAAAACAGAGATTTTGTCGTTGTTGTACTTTTATAGTAATCTTAAAAGGAATGATAAGCAAGTTACATCTGTCATATTTATTAATGAATTATTAAATATCTTTGGAAAACGGGTAAGTTGATTGATTTTTAGAAGTGGATAAGTTATACTTTCAAGATAGAAACAGTTAAAACGGAGGAAGAAATGAAACCTATAGAAATTGATTTGTCAAAAAAAGTATCACTTGTGCTTGCAACAATAGCACCTGCGATATTCGGATGTGTATTTTATATTGTGGCACAGCTTCCTGTTGTAGGAGACATCTGGTGGGTTGTTTCACCTTTTGCTCTTCTCTTATATTGGGGGTGGGTTGCAGGAATGTATTATAAAGCAGATATACGTTTTATATGGTCATTACTTATTGCTAATTCATATGGGATAATTTCTTTTATTATATATATGATAGTTTATTTCGGAACAGATATATCACAGGGAACGAAGTTTACGGATCAGATTATTTTCTGGTTTACGTATCCGCTTCAGTTTCTTACACTTAGCGTTGGGGGAATGCTTCATAATCCCGACAGTGATGCAATGATGGTTGCAAGCACACAGATTTACGGATTGTTGTTTATGCTGGCGGCTTTTTCGGTAGGATATCTTGCCGCACGTACAAGTACGAAGAAGCAGCGCCTTCTGGCTGAGAGAGAACGGGCAGAGCTTTTGGAGGCTGCTAATCTTCTTCAATCACCTGAATTTCAAGATAATCATACGGAAAAGAATCAATAAAATTGTCAGAGTTAAAGCGGGTTTTGCTTATTTTTTGAAATTCACTTATATTGCTGTCGAGCCAGATGGGTTTGCTTAAGTCAAACTCGTAGCAGACCTGTTCTAAGGCGGCAAAGATTTTTTTGGTACGGTTTATATCGGTTGAGTCATTTTCAATGACGGTATCGCGGCACAGATGCCTGTTTTCAAATAGTTTGGCCCATAAACGAAACATGGCATACTCCTTTCGGGTTTTATGTGGATATTGTAAATTATGAATGCAAATAATGCAACAACAAACTATAAAGCGGAGGTAAATATAATGGATGGGAACAATATTGTAAATAATGACATTGTCAAGTTAAGAGACCTTTTGGGTATGCTTGAATCGCAGCAGACCGTTGTCAGGGATGTGGAACTTTTACAGTCACAATTCCGCGCGGTTTTGAGAGATTTGGAGACTATTACCACACATGAACAGGAGAATATCGACAGTATTTCCAAGAAACGCCGCAGTGAGCTTGTGTCACAGCATGATAAGAATATTGCAAGGGCAGAAGACGCTCTTAAAAAAGCTCGTGCAGAGAGGGATAAGAATTTTGCAAAGTGTAAAAAAGACCGTATTGCCAATGAGACTGCAAAACTTATAGAAGAAACCAAGACTATGAGAAGTGAACGAAAAGCACTTCTTAAACAGAATAAAATGTCAGTTATTCACAGGTCGAAATTTTTCCTTGCACTTTTTGCGGCAAAGGGGCTTGTTGAACGAATAATCCAGGCGATTGTCTTTGTATTGATTCTTTGTGTGTTGCCGTATGTAATATACATACTGATACCATTTAAGCATACGTTGGTTCTTGCGGGACTCTATAGTGCGGTGACATTGCTTTTTGTGGCAGGATATCTTGCGGTAAGCAATAATTTAAGAATATATAAGTGGGACGTAATTCAGAGAATAAGAAAATATAATACCGATATAAAAGCTAACTGCAGGCAGATTGCAGCTATACGTAAGTCGATTAAAAAAGACGGTTCGGATGAGGTCTACGATCTTTCTGAAGAGGATGAGAGAATAAAAGAGGCTGAAGCGGGATATTCGGGAGCTCTTAAAGATAAGGAAAAGGCGATTGAAGAGTTTGATACTGTGACACAAAAGGAAATTGAAAGTGATATAAAGAGCAAGAGCGCCACAGAGAGAGAAGCGTTGGTAAGACTTCGCGAAGAGATAAGTGAAAAGCTTAAAGCAGCAGAGGGCAGACAAAGGGAAATTTCACAAAAGATTACTACTGAGTATGCGCCTTTTATAAATCGTGAGAATATGAAGAAAGAGACTGTTGTGGAACTGATAGGTATTTTGGAGTCGGGGAAAGCAACAAACATTTCCGGTGCTGTTAAGATTTTGAATGAAGCAAAGAAAATGTCATAAAATATCATATAAAAGTATCAAAAACTATAATAAAAGCGACAGGAAACGATAAATTCCGAATACCTGCCTGTGATATTATATAGGGACAAATAGGGAATGTCCCTTGTGATAAACAGGTGAGGTGGAATTATGATAGAAATTATTTATGACGAGGCAGAGAATGAGAAGGACGCTCCGGAAATTCCTGTAAAACTTCCGAAGAATATCAGGCAGATAGGAGAAAATCCCGGAAACACAAAACTTTATATCGAGGATTACGTTATGACGTTTATTCGCAAGTTTGGTGATAAACGTGAAGAGGTTACGGTTGGAATTTTGCTGGGTGACGTGAAATGCAGCGGTAAGGACAGATACATATTTGTTCCGGGAGCAATAAGGGTTGAACAGGAACACTTTGCACTTGAAGAAGGCAGGATATGTTTTACCGAAGAGACATGGGGAAGCATATATGCTGCAATCAAAGAATTTTTTAATAAATACATGATTGTAGGCTGGTTTGTTAATCGGGATCAAAATTGTCAGGAGGTCGGACAGGAGTTGTTAAAGACTCATGTTGATAATTTCCCGGGTAGCGATAAGATTTTATTCCTTTCAGATGTGTCGGAGCAGGAAGAGGCTGTTTATCATTATGAAAGCGGAGCTCTTGTCGGGATGTCTGCATACTACATATATTATGAACGTAATGAAGATATGCAGAATTATATGGTTGCGCAAAAAGACAAACCGCACCTGTCGCCGACAGAGGTTGAGACAAAAGATGCTGTGCCGGTGAATTACCGCAATGTGCTTAAGGAAAAGAAGGAAGAGAATTCGCAGAAGCGTCTTGTCGGAACATTATATGCAGCATGTACTTTCCTTGCATTTGTTATTCTTATGATAGGCGTGGCAATGATGAACAACTATGATAAGATAGAAAGCCTCGAAAGACTGGTTTCAGATATGTATAAAACTGCTATGGGACAGGTCAGACAGGATGAACCGATTACAGATAAAAGTCAGGATGAGCCCGTGATTGACAATGTGGAAGGTAACGTAGAGCCTACAGCACCGCAGGAGGTTTTTAAAGAGAAGGAGAGTTCGCCTGAAGAGGAGACATCCGCGGTTGAGCCGCAGACTACTACACTCGAGGAGCAGAACGGGGAAGAAGAGACGACATCTGTTGTAACGCAGGAAGAGACGACTGATGCAGTGAATCAAGGGGGAATAAGGTACCATGTCGTTATGGCGGGAGATACCTTGACATCTATAAGCCGGAAATTTTATAATACTGATACGATGGTTGAAGCCATTATGCAACTTAATGAGATAGAGAACAGAAACATGATATATCCCGGACAGGTGATTGAATTACCTTAGGACAAACATAAAGGAACGGACACTATGGCAAAATTTAAGGTGTACAAACAATCAGAAGACAACTATACCAAAAAAGTTTTATTTCACAAGGGCAGGAAGCTTGCCCTTGTTTTAGCGTTCATTTTTGTGGTTGCCGTACTGATATTAGGATACAGAGTGTATATAAAGAACAGAGTATTTACAGATTATGACATAGTATCGATTGCTAAAATAACGCAAAATGCCGATAGCAGGTATCTTGAGTTTAATGACTGCGTTTTAAGATATAATATGGATGGGATTTCATGCATAGAGAAGGATAACAGTAAAGCATGGGAGATTTCGTACAGAATGAAGTATCCGATTGTGGCATTGTGCGGAGAGTATGGAGCGGTAGCTTCGCAAAAGGAAGACGAAATCTATGTATTTAACAGAATCGGGCTTATGGGACGTATAGAAGTTAATTATCCGATTGTTGATATAGATGTGTCTGCACATGGCGTTGTAGCGGTAAATATGGAATACGACGGGATGAACTATGTGGATATCTATGAGTACGACGGTGAGCGTAAGGTAGCAAGTAAGACCTCGTTAGAGGGCAACGGATACCCGCTTGATATTGCACTTTCGTATGATGGACAGAAGCTTATGGTGTCATACCTTGATATATCGGATGAGGCATTAAAGAGTAGTGTTGTATTCTATAATTTTTCAGAAGTTGGCGAAAATTATATTTGGAACATGGTCGGGGCGTATGATGATTACTATGATAAAACCGTAATACCATATGTTTCCTTTATTAATGAAGAGACCGCATGTGCTGTGGGCGATGACAGAATAACTGTTTTTACAATGAAAGAGATTCCGGAGATAAAAGCAGACATTAAGCTTACAAAAGAATTAGAGAGCTTTTTTG
The DNA here is from genome assembly GCA_045593945.1 of Lachnospiraceae bacterium. Taxonomy (GTDB): domain Bacteria; phylum Bacillota; class Clostridia; order Lachnospirales; family Lachnospiraceae; genus SIG300. The sequence continues at coordinate 7,404 of JAZNXQ010000067.1, forward strand.
CGGGAGAAGAATATATAGCACTTGTTTTTGATGACGGCGATAACGGCGGCATGTACAAAGTGGAGATATACGATACGGAAGGTCATAAGCAGCTTGATTATAAGCTTGATAAAAGTTATAAAGCAGTACGCTTTATTGAGGAGTATATTCTTATATATAATGAATACAACTGTGTAGTGCTTAACATGTCCGGAACGGAAGTGTTTAGTCACAAATTTGATTCGGCAATTGTTCTTTTAGAACCTTTGTCACTTACAGAATATATTTTGCTTACTGATTCTACAATAAGCGAAATTAAGCTCAGACAGTAATGACTAAAGAGGAGGAATGAGTTATGGGCAATTGGTTATTATGGGTAGTAGTGGCTTTTTTGGCTGTTATGGTAATAATCGGACTCAAAAATGGTTTGGTTAAGATGGTATTTTCTATAATTTCATTGATAGCTACAATTATTCTTACAATTATTATCGGTCCGCATGTTGCGACATATTTAAAAGACAATACATCGGTATATGAGACCGTACAGCAAAAAACATGCCTTTTCATAGAGAATGCACTTATTAAAATGGAAGATGAAGCCGGCGAAAGTAAAAAAATCGAAGATTTACCGCTTCCCGATGTTATAAAAGAAAAACTATTGGAAAATAATAATGAAGAAACTTACGAATTGTTCGGCGCAGAAAGCCTTGGAGAGTATATAAGTGAATATGTTTCCAATGTGGTTGTAAAGGCGATTGCATTTTGCGGCACATTTATAGTTATATTAATTGCGATAAAGCTGGTTGTATATTTGCTAGATCTTATAAGTAAGTTGCCGTTATTAAACGGAGTAAATAAAATGTTCGGAGCCGCACTCGGTTTTGCTGAGGGTATGATAATTTTATGGATACTTTGTCTTGTAGTAACGGCAGGCGCCGGAAGCGAATGGGGACAGAATTTGCTTGCCATGATAAACGAAAGCGAGTTCTTAAGCTTCATTTACAATAATAATTATTTAATGCGATTCACGACAGATGTACTTAAATTGGTGCTTATGATATAATCGCATTTTAAGTAAAAATATCGTTTTAGAAAATTGTAAAAAATTTTTGAAAAAATGTGTTGACAAAGTTTGTGACCTGTGATATTCTATCAAAGCTGTCGCAAAAACGGCGACACAATGAACCTTGATAATTGAACAGTATATAAACCAACCCGAAAGTTCTAAAGATACAAAGTACTCGAGTTTGGAGAGTGCTTTGATTAAGAACGAACAACCAAACAGTAAATTCCGTATTGAACGGAAAATAAGCCAGATATTCTGGCAGGAAAAACTTTAACATGAGAGTTTGATCCTGGCTCAGGATGAACGCTGGCGGCGTGCC
>JAZNXQ010000068.1:0-7912 GCA_045593945.1 Lachnospiraceae bacterium
GCCGACCTTAATTATTCAACAGAAGCTAAGGCATATCTCGCATGTCAGGCAGAGCTTGACAAGGCGATTGCCAAGTTGATGGAAGAACTTGATAGGGCAGGTTTGCTTGAAAGAACGGTTATTGTACTCAGTGGTGACCACTATCCGTATGCGCTTGCAAAAGAAACTATTAACGAGCTTGCGGGCCATGAAGTGGAAGATAATTTCGAACTTTATAAGAGCACACTTATATTGTGGGCCGGAAGTATGGAAGAACCTGTGGTGATTGATAAAGCCTGCTCGGCTATAGATATTATGCCTACACTTTGTAATCTTTTCGGAATTGAGTATGATTCAAGACTTTATATCGGTAAAGATATTTTGTCGGATGCAGACCCTATAGTAGTTTTTGCAAACAGAAGCTTTATTACTGATAAGGTTACGTATAATTCCAAGACCAAAGAGACTGTAATGCTTACGGACGAGGCATTGCCGGATAAGTATGTTTCTAATATGCAGAAGTATGTTAACAATATGTTTAAGATATCGGCAGCGATAGTTGAGAATAACTATTATTCATATATTGAGCAGTATACACCTTACGGAATTGATAAGGCGTTATATCCCGAGAAATATGATTTTCCGATTCAGACGCAGTAGATAAATTATAATACCGCAAATGATTGCCGGGTATGGCAGTTGTTTTGCGGTATTTTTTTGAGATACCTGTGATGCTGTGGAAAAGCAAGGTTACATAACAGAATTTTATGTAAAAAAGAGCAAAAAATGCGGTTAAAAAAATAATGGTTTATTTTTTAACAAAGGTTGAAAATATCGTAAATGTGCACAATAAAACACAAAAGATACATGCGCTTATGTGTAAAATAAATAAAATAAGCGAAGGGATAAGTGGAAAATGCTCGGCGTTTCAACCAAAAATCAGGCAACCCTATTGACCATTTTTACTGAGTGTCTTATAATCCTTGTTAGTTTTGGCAAGAATTTCAATTAACAGGAATTTGAATATAAAAGGAGTATAAAGACATGAAGGGAATTCATTCTTTCATCCAAAGCATTTGCAGATTTGTATTGAATATCTCCAAAAAGTCATATAGAAATTGTGCGATAATAACAGCCGGTATTTGTGTCGTTGCTGTTGTTGCATTTTCTTCAAGAATGTTTGGCGGAAGCGGTAAGAATGCAAGTTACGCCGGTGAAGGACATTTGGTGCATACAGAGCAGGAAGATGCGGATGAAACAGATGTTAATAGTGTTCCGGAAGATGAGTTGCAGGCAAGTCTTGGATTAGAAGATGAAAATTTGCAGGCAGATTTTGACCGTAACGAAGCGGGAAAGACACTCAGTATGTCAACACTTGGAGTGACGGCAAACAGTGCGGCAAACAGTGCCGAAAAGATTGAAGAAACAGATGTTTTACCTCAGATACCGGATGTTGATTTGTCAGAGATTGATGATGACGCGGAAAATGATGTTGTAATGCAGGGAACAAGCGGCGACACAGAAGCTTTTGTTGAGCAGGATAATGTGCAGGCTGCATCATTTGTAACAACGGACGGAACCCCGGTAACAGTTACGAAGAGAGAACCCCGTAAAGTAACGGAAGAGGAGTATAACATTCTTCTTCATATTGCGGCTGCAGAAGCAGGCGGTTGCGATATCTATGGCAGAATTCTTGTTGTTAATGTAATACTTAATAGAGTTGATACCAAAGGATTCCCTGATACTATCAAGGAAGTTGTATTCCAGAAGAATCAGTTTTCACCGGCGACTAAGGGAACACTTTGGAGTGTTAATGTAAGTGATAAGACCAAAGAGGCTGTTGACAGGGCTTTGGCAGGCGAAGATTATTCATGTGGTGCATTGTTCTTTGCGGCGCGTAAGCGTTTATCTGAAAGTACGATGAGCAGATTTGATACAAAGTACGAGAAGCTTTTTGAACATGACGGACATGATTTTTATAAATATCGTGATAAATAATTTACAATAATGCTTCCGCGTGATTTTTGCGCGGGGGCTTTTTTTATTTCGTGTACACAATTAGATTGCAACTTGGGTACAATTAAGTTAAAATATAATTGTATATAATCGGAGAAAGGTATAACAATGGGCAGACAGAAAAAAACAGAAAAACTATGTAATACAGCAAAATGCGATTTTGTAATCGGTCAGGGAAGTCCGTTACCGCTTGGTATAAGTATTATTGGGGATGCGGTTAATTTTGCGGTTGAAACTGAGGCTGAGAAGTTGGAAATATTGTTTTATCCGAGAAATGCAGAATGTGACAATTGTATTGTGGTGCAATTTCCGGATGAACAGAAGGTGGGCAATGTACGTTATATGAGTATTTCCGGTATCAGACTGTCAGAATATGATTATAATTATTCGGCGGACGGAGAAGTCTTTACCGATAAGAGAGCAGAGCGGATTGTCGGTAGGGATGTATGGGGACAGAGGCAATGGAAGTCTTCGGATGATTGCAAAAAGGCAGGTAAACAAAAGCTTGATTTTAACAAACCCAAGAATATAGAGAGTCTTCGCGGAAGCTTTGTCTGTGATGAGTTTGATTGGAAGAATGATAAGAAGCCGGGAACATCATTTGAAGATACGGTTATTTATCGTATGCATGTCAGAGGTTTTACCAAACATGAATCCTCCGGTGTTAAGGGTAAGGGTACTTTTAAGGGTATTAAGGAGAAAATACCGTATCTGAAGTCACTTGGTGTGACTTATGTTGAACTCATGCCGGCTTATGAATTTGATGAGGTTTTAAAACTTGATTATCCGGTATACTTTGCGGATAAAGATGGTACGGAGGATATTCCTGTTAATTACTGGGGATATGCAGATGCATACTATTTTGCACCAAAGCAGGCATATGCTTCGGAAGATGCAGTGACAGAGTTTAAAGAGCTTGTAGCGGCGCTTCATAAAGAAGGTATTGAGCTTGGCATGGAGTTTTATTTTATGCCGGGTACATCTAAGTATTTTATAACCGATTGTTTAAGATACTGGCTGCTTAATTATCACGTAGACGGTTTTCATGTTAATACGGAGGTTGCTGCGTCCGATATGGTTGCGACAGATCCGCTTTTGTCCTCTGTTAAGCTTTTTGCGGCAGATTGGAATGGGGAATACAGTGCGCGTAGGAATATTGCAAGATGGGACAGAAAGTTCATGTGTGATGCCAGAAGGTTTCTTAAAGGTGACGAGGGCATGGTTGAGAGCTTTGTTGCCGATTTCCTTGATAACCCTTCTGAGTGCGGAGTGGTCAATTTCCTTGCCGATCACAATAGCTTTACGGTAAAAGACATGGTGTCATTTGAAAAAAAGCACAATGAGGCCAATGGTGAGAATAATAACGATGGTGAGAGTTTTAATTTCAGTTGGAACTGTGGTGTAGAAGGTGATACTAAGAAACGTAAAATACTTGATTGCCGTCAAAAGCAGATGAAAAACGCATGGGTAATGCTTTTATGCGGTCAGGGAATTCCGATGATTATGGCAGGTGATGAGTTTTGCAGAACTCAGGCAGGTAATAACAATCCTTATTGCCAGGATAATGAGATTTCATGGCTCAACTGGAAGCTTTTAAGAAGTAATAAAGCAATGTTTGAGTTCGTAAAACAGTTGATAGAATTCCGAAAGGCCAATAAAATATTGCATATGCCGAAAAGACTTATGCAGATGGATTCAATGTCTTGCGGCTATCCGGATGTGTCATTACACGGTATTCGTGCGTGGTATCCCGATACAGAGTATTACAGCAGACATACGGGACTTTTGTTCTGTGGTAAGTATGCCGGCGGACATAATTACATTTACATTGTTTTTAACATGTATTGGGAAGAACAGTTGCTTGCGCTTCCGGGGCTTCCTACAGGTTTTGAATGGGAAATATCATTATGCACGGATAAGACTGCAGAGTCGGTTGTTGCGGAAGAGAGAAGTTGTAGTGTTCCGGCAAGGAGTGTTTGCATTTTTACATCTAAAAAAGTAACAAAGTCAACAAAAACAACTGGCATGGTAAAAAAATAAAAAACTGGTTATTGCAACAAGCCACAAGGCGTAATATAATGCCTCCTAAGATAAGGTTTTACTTAGGAGGCTTTTTATTATGGAAAATAAATCACAGGTTATTTTAAAACTTACGCAGGCGGCTTTTATGACAGCTTTATGTTATATAGGATTTCAATTTTTAAGAATTGATATTCCGGTAGGAACGGAGAAGACGGCATTTCATCTCGGTAATGTGTGTTGTGTGCTTGGTGCGTTGCTTCTCGGCGGTTTGTGGGGAGGTCTCTCCGGTGCCATAGGAATGACTATTGCAGACCTTACAAGCGGATACGCGACAAGTGCACCGAAGACATTTTTACTTAAGCTTTGTATCGGATTAATAGTTGGTCTTGTTGCACACGGAATAGGCAAGCTTTCGAAACAGAAGGATAAAAAGCAGATTTTTAAATGGGCATTAATCGGAAGTATTGCAGGTATGGCATTTAATGTGGTGGCGGACCCGGTTGTGGGCTATTTTTACAAAATGTATATTTTGGGGATTCCTCAGGAGGTTTCATCTGTATTTGCGAAGATGGCATCAATTACGACTTTTGTAAATGCTGTTATAACAGTAATTGTTACCGTAATTCTTTATGCGGCGTTAAGACCTGCGATGGGAAAAGCAGGCATGCTTCCGACAGTCGGTAAATAGCTTATATTAGAATGGAGACGTTTATGGAAAAAAGAGTTTTGACAATTCAGGATATTTCATGTGTGGGTCGCTGTTCACTTACAGTGGCTTTGCCGATAATTTCGGCTTGCGGAATAGAAACAAGCGTGTTGCCTTCCGCGGTTTTGTCTACACATACGGGTGGCTTTACGGGATATACATTTAGGGATTTGTCCGATGATATGCCGGCGATAAAGAATCACTGGGTTAAAGAAGGTATTAAGTTTGATGCGATATATACGGGATATTTGGGAAGCGTGGCTCAGATAGATTATGTACTTGATATTATGAAAGACACGCTGACTGAGGACGGAGTTAAGATTGCAGACCCGGCCATGGCTGATAACGGAAAACTGTATGCAGGCTTTAATGAGGATTATGTGAAGGCTATGAAGAGACTGTGTGCTTCGGCAGATTATATCCTGCCCAATATAACAGAAGCATGCATGTTTACCGGATATGAATACAGGGAAGAATACGATGAGGCGTACATTAAAGGACTTCTTGAAGCGCTCGGTAAGATAAGTTCTGCTAAAATAGTTCTTACGGGAGTGAGTTATGATAAAGCTACAACGGGAGTTGTGGTTTATGAGGATGGTAGTCTTAAGTATTACAGACACAAGCGTTTTGAAAAAAGCTATCATGGTACGGGAGATGTCTATGCGTCGGCATTTGTAGGCGCTTATATGCGAGGACACAGCGCGTATGATTCGGCTGTAATTGCTGCAGATTACACTACCGAGTGTATGAGAAATACGAAGGATGATAAGAGTAAATGGTATGGGGTCAGCTTTGAGAGTGCAATAAGGACACTCGTTGAAAGAGTTTAGTTTTGGGCGCAAACATGGGGGGCAACGCCTTGCAATTTATCTAAAAAAATGGTATAGTTTAAGGGTATTAAACTATACCATTTTATTTTAGGAGAAATAACTATGAGAATTGGAATCAGAGGCCATGATATGGAGAGAGTTCCTTTTGAGGAACTTGTAAGCAATATTAGGAAAAAGGGTTTTAAGTGTACACAGCTTGCACTTTCAAAGGCTATTTATGAGTTTAACGTTAAAGAAGAGGCAATGACACCGGGTATGGCATTGTATCTTAAAGAGATATTTGCTGAGAATAAGGTTGATGTGGCAGTGCTTGGTTGCTATCTTAACCTTGCTAATCCTAACAAGGAACAGCTTGCGAAGACCATGAAGACTTATATGGCACATATCCGTTTTGCAAGTCTTCTCGGTTGCGGTGTTGTAGGAACTGAGACAGGTGCCGTTAATGAAGAATATAAGTTTGAGGAAGCTAATCACTCAGAGGAAGCTCTTCAGATTTTTATCAATAATTTAAGACCTATAGTTGAGTATGCGGAGAAGATGGGTGTAATCGTTGCTATTGAGCCGGTATGGAAGCATATTGTATGTGATATCAAGCGCGCAAGAAAAGTACTTGATGCAATAAACTCACCCAACCTTCAGATTATCTTTGATCCGGTTAATACAATTGATGTACATAATTACGAGAAGCAGGATGAGCTTCTTAATGAGGCATTTGATCTTCTTCATGATGAAATTGCGGTTATCCATGCCAAAGATTTCGTTGTAGAGAATGGTGCTGTTAAGTCTGTGGTTTCGGGTAAGGGTCTTCTTAATTATGATTTGCTTATGGGTCTTATTAAGAAGTATAAGCCGCACATTCATGTACTTCTTGAGGATACTAAGCCTGAGAATGCAATTGAGACTAAGGAATTTGTAGAGAGAAAGTATGCGGAGGCTTAATCCATGAAAAAGATAGAAGAATATGTGAGAAGTATTCCGGATTTCCCGGAAGAGGGAATTATTTTCAGAGATGTAACATCGGTTCTTCAGGATGCTGACGGCTTGCAGCTTGCTGTAAGCGGTATGCAGGATTTGATTAAGGATATTGATTTTGATGTTGTTGTCGGACCTGAATCAAGAGGATTTATTTTTGGTACACCGATAGCTTATAATCTTCATAAGTCATTTGTTCCGGTGCGTAAGAAGGGTAAGCTTCCCTGTGAGACAATCGAGATAAGCTACGAGCTTGAGTACGGCAGTGCAACAATAGAGATTCATAAAGATGCAATCAAGCCGGGACAGAAGGTTGTTATAGTGGATGATTTGCTTGCGACAGGAGGAACTGTTGAGGCTATCATTAAGCTTGTTGAAGAACTTGGCGGAGAAGTTGTAGGAATCGTGTTCCTTATCGAGCTTGCCGGCCTTAACGGAAGGGCAAGACTTGAAGGGCAGAGAGTTGAATCCTTAATCTGCTATGAAGGTAAATAATATATCAGGAGATTACAGATATGAAATACGAAGTTATAGATATTAAGACAGGTGTGGCAAGCCGTTCGGATTATCAGCCGACGCTTACTGCATACATACTTGATGAGAAGTGTAAGGATGCGGGTATTAAGAGACCGGCTGTTATTGTGTGTCCGGGTGGAGCGTATATGTATACCTCAGAGAGAGAAGCAGAACCCGTTGCAATTCAGTATCTTGCGGGCGGATGTCATGCGTTCGTGTTAAGATACAGTTGTGCACCGGCAGTGTTCCCGACAGCGCTTCTTGAACTTGCGAAGGCAGTGCAGATTGTAAGAGAGCATGCTGATGAATGGCATGTGGATGAGAATAAGATTATCGTGAGTGGTTTTTCTGCGGGAGGACACCTCGCAGCGAGCCTTTCGGTTTTCTGGGACAGGGATTTCGTAAGGGAAGCTCTCGGTGTTCCGAATGAACTTGTGAAGCCGAATGGTTCCATTCTTTGCTACCCGGTTATTACATCCGGTAAGTTTGCGCACAGAGGTTCTTTTGGTAATGCTCTTGCAGAAAAAGAGCATGATGAGGATATGCTTGAACTTCTGTCACTTGAGAAGCAGGTGTCTTCATCAACACCGCCCACATTTTTGTGGCATACATGGGCTGACGGGGCAGTGCCGGTTGAGAATTCGCTTTTCTACGCACAGGCACTTAGAGAGAACGGTGTTCCGACAGAACTCCATATCTACCCTCGTGGCGGACACGGTATTTCTCTTGCCAACGAAGAGACAAGCACGGATGATGCGGCACATATCATTCCGGAGTGTCAGGACTGGATTAAAAAGGCTGTAGATTGGGTTAATAGGCTGTAATGACCATATAAAGATATTGCAATTTTTACGAAAAAACATTATAATAG
>JAZNXQ010000069.1:0-2319 GCA_045593945.1 Lachnospiraceae bacterium
GACCAATGAAAAAATTAGAACTCATTGGTCTGAGGCTCTTTTGAATTTGTGGTAACTGCAATCACCTGAGAGGGTGATTTTTTTATTTCAGCAACCTTAGTTACACACATAATGCTGATTATGTGTGCTATGGAGGTACAATGACGAAATTATACAGTTTAATACTATCGCTATGCTTGATGTTTAATATAATCGGTTGCACTCCGGCTACTGATATTGAGCCGTCAACACGAGGTGAAATTGTTTCATCTGTCACGGAAAATGAAACTCAGGAGCCGAACAATCCAAGAGAAGATTTAGAAGTTGAGGTCGCTCCGGGGGTAACATCTAACTATGGTCTTATGAGAGTTCACTTCATAGATGTCGGTCAAGCTGATAGTGCATTCATAGAACTTGGTAACGGACAGACAATGCTCATTGATGCTGGCCGTAGTGGAAACGCAAGCACAATTGTAAACTACATAAAAGCTCTGCAATATGAAACCATTGATTATGTTGTCGCATCACATCCCCACGATGATCATATCGGTGGTATGGCAACCGTGCTTGATAGTTTTAACATCGGCAAAATGTATATGCCGAAGCAAGCTCATACAATAACCGCATTTACTAATATGCTTGATGTTATTGAGGATAAAAACATTGAATTATATACCGCAAAAGCAGGCATAAGTATTCTCTCAAGCGGAATCATTAATATAGATGTGCTTGCTCCGTTTGCAGATAGTGATTCTAACCTTAATAATGTTTCAGCAGTTGTAAGAATTACATATGGAAAAACCGTTATGCTCTTTACAGGCGATGCAGAGCATGTAATAGAGAACCAGCTCCTTAATTCAGGAATTGATGCAGATGTTCTGAAGGTTGGACATCACGGTGCAGGCTCGGCATCATCAAGCAGTTTCATAAAAGCCGTATCTCCTGAAGTTGCTGTAATATCTGTTGGAGAAGGTAATTCTTACGGACACCCACATGCATATACACTCGCAATACTAAATGAAGTTGGAGCGAATATTTATCGTACCGATGAGCAAGGAACAATAGTTGTAACAGCCGACCAAAGCAAAAAAATCACGGTTAATAAAAAAGCGTCAACCGTAAAAGAAAACGCTCCGCCGGTAGTAGTACAAACGCCATCGGATAAAGTTCAGGATGAGCCTTCGGTAAGCGACAACCAAAGTCAAGTCGTATATCGCACACGAACCGGAAAGAAATATCACAGAGCAGGTTGCTCATATCTAAAAAGTATTATAGAAACAACAGTAAGCGAAGCGCAGTCTATGGGACTTGGCCCGTGCTCACGGTGCAACCCTCCCAGATAGGAGTAGAATATGAGAATTATAGTAGATAGATTTGAAGGTAATATTGCAGTAGTTGAATTAGAGGACGGAAGCGTTATTGATTGCCCGAAAGCAGTACTTCCTCCCAGTGCAAAAGAAGGCAGCATTATAAATATTACAGTCGATGAAAATGCAACTAATGCAAAGCTCAAAGAAGTAACAGAACGAATGAATAAGTTATTTAAGGATTAAGGAGAATGAACATGAGAAAGAGAATATTTTCAGTATTAACAATTTGCATGGTTATAATGTCAATGTCGTTATCGGCATTTGCACATGGCGGAAGAACCGACAGTATTGCACAGATTTATCGAATCGAATAAGTAAGCAATACAAACAGAACTTCTGGGGAGAAATCTTCGGAGGTTTTATTTTGCCGTATTCTCTTTACAATTCAACTTCAATAATTAAGCATTAATTGTAACCTCACCCCTCAATTGTAAACTGAAATGCAATATACTAAAATCAAGCGAAGTCTTGATTTTTTTGTCGAATAGGTGTATAATTAATACATAAATTTTCGGAGGCTTATGCTATGGTAACATATCAAAGACTATGGGAAACATTGAAGAAAAGGAATATTCGCAAGCATGACCTAATGGAACTTGCAGATATATCCTCAACAACTTTAACAAAGCTTAATAAAAATGAGATAGTAGCATTGACCATTCTTATAAAGATTTGTAAAGCTCTTAACTGTCAGATTGAAGATATTGTTGAGGTTAAAGATGATACACTTGTATGATATACATATGCAAAAATGCGGAATGGTATGACGGACTATGAGTGTACTTTACTTGTTGGAAGACCAAACGCACCGTCAGTATATTCGTTAAACAACAGACCTGACCTTGCGAAACAAAGACAGAAAAAAGTCATAGAATGTATGGTAGAGGTCGAATACATAACCGAAGATGAAGGAAAAGAAATATTAGGAGAGGAGTAAGTGAATATGAAATTAACATTTATAGGAGCAGCT
>JAZNXQ010000070.1:0-4010 GCA_045593945.1 Lachnospiraceae bacterium
ACTACATATACATGTCTTCCGGCTTATTATAATAAGCCTTTACACGGATACTCTGGTTATAATCACCGAACTTCTCGCCGAACAAGGTCATGCCGCCGCAGTTGGTGGTGTCCTTGGGGACGGAGAAAGTAAAATTGATTATACTGTAGTAGTCAATATGTAAATCATCAATAGTTACATTGGAAATTTTATGCGTACCGTCAATAAATGTTCCGTCTGATTTGATGATTAAAGTTTTAAGAAGTCCGTACTGGTTAAGCAATTCCGGCCACCAGGAAGGTGAGATGATTCCTTTACGCTCGCCGTAATCTCCGGGGCTTATCCATTTGCCGAGAGATATTCCGTTAATTGAAAAATAAATATCACTGGGATAATCCTCATTAACCTCGGGACATTCGGAAGATATCTCGAAGGAGATGTGTAATTCCTGTAAAGTCTGTCCTGCGCTTAAACGGTTAGGGAAGCTATATGTTAAGCTTCCCCAGGCAATCCAAAGGATTTCTGCCTGGAATCTGTCGGGGAATGAAAATGTTCTGGGATCGTCAAGCTCGCCGATAATATGGTCGATGGTAGCAAGTCCGCATGTGGGGTGAATATCGCAAGCTGTAAAATGCCCTACGGAAATGTCGTCCTGATAGCAGTGGCGTGGCTTTGAATGAGGTGCCATGTCAACAAGCATACGGGAATATACGGGCTTGACGATTTTCATAATGCCACGTTTGCCGGAAGTAGTATGTATAGTAACAAGTCCCGCGCTCTCTAGTTTGCTTACATGAAGAGAGATTGCGCTGTTGGTTAATCCCAAAGCTTCTGCAAGATCGTTCATACTAAGTTCCTGTTTATATATAAGTTCCATAATGCGTAAGCGCATCGGTGTGCTAAGCGCTTTGAAAATCTCTTCGGCCTCTTTTAGCGATTCAAGATATAACATAACAAAATCCCCCTTTGAATTCTGTCGCAATACATTAGTGTTAATAAATGTGTCATATGTACTAAGACACGGTCTTAATTCATTATTAACACAAAAGAATAATTAAGTCAACAATAAAATAGTGAATAAAAATAGAAAAAAACTGTATAATAATCAAAAACCTAAAAAAGAGGTGATTTTATTGTGCAATATGCACAAAAAACACTTCTCAAATTTGGCATGTAAATGACAAAATGCTTGTTGACGGTAGGCACAAGAAGTGGTAAGTTAAAGGTAAGATTAAGCCAAAATAGTAATAGTTAAGCCAAAAGTTAAATAAAAGCCAAAAACAAGTAAAAAAACATCAAAAATTAGGTTTTTACTTAACTTTAGTTTAAATATCTGCTAAAATAGTTGTGCAAGATGTATTTTTGGTAGTATGAACAAAGACAAACTTTTGTTTAAATTGTACATAATGCAAGAAAAAATGTAATAATTCAGAATAGGAGGAAAGGTTTTGTTTAAACTTTACATTAACCCCAAAAATCAAAAAGGTCATATCAATCCTGAAATACAGGGACATTTTTCAGAACACCTCGGAAGATGTATTTATGAAGGCATTTATGTTGGAGAGGATTCTCCTATTCCGAATACGAATGGTATGCGTAATGACGTAGTGAATGCTCTTAAGGAGATGAAGATTCCGGTGTTACGCTGGCCGGGAGGATGCTTCGCTGATGAATATCATTGGATGGATGGTATCGGACCAAAAGAGACACGTAAGAAAATGATTAATACTCACTGGGGCGGTGTTGTTGAAGATAACAGTTTTGGTACACATGAGTTCATGGAACTTTGCAGCCAGCTCGGATGTAAAACATACATTAACGGTAACGTGGGAAGCGGTACAGTTCGTGAGATGAGCGAGTGGGTTGAGTATTTAACATTTGACGGTGTATCACCTATGGCTGAACTTCGTAAGAAGAACGGACACGAGAAACCCTGGAAGGTTGATTACTTTGGTGTGGGTAATGAAAACTGGGGCTGTGGCGGTAACATGACACCTGAATATTACGGTAATCAGTATCGCCAATATCAGACATATGTAAGAAATTACGATCACAAGAATCCGATTTACAAGATTGCATGCGGTGCTAACGTAGATGATTACGGTTGGACGGATGGAGTAATGGCTACAACGCACAGAGCACCTGAATTCTTACACGGATTTATGGATGGACTTTCACTTCACTATTACACACATCCTGAAGGATGGGAGATTAAGGGAAGTGCAACAGACTTTGATGACAAGGTTTGGTATAAGACATTAGCCAAGACCATGTACATAGAGACATTGATTAACCAGCACGGTGCAATCATGGATAAGTATGATAAGCATCACAAAATCGGAATGATTATTGATGAATGGGGAACATGGTTTACCTGTGAGCCAGGAACCAATCCCGGTTTCCTTTACCAGCAGAACACAATGAGAGATGCTTTAGTAGCAGGTATCAATCTTAATATTTTCAATAAGCATTGTGACAGAGTTAAGATGGCTAATATCGCTCAGATGGTTAACGTACTTCAGGCAGTAATCCTTACGGAAGGCGAGAAGATGATTCTTACACCTACATATCATGTTTTCAATATGTATAAGTATCATCAGGATGCAGAACTTCTTGACAGTTATATTGAGACAGAGAAGATTGGTGTGGAAGATAAGTTCATGGTTCCGAACTTAAGTGAGTCGGTATCACTCGGTAAGGATGGTAAGATTCATATCACACTTAATAACCTTTCAATCGATAAGGATTACGATATAGAAGGTATTTTTGCAGAGACAGAGATTAAAGATGTAAAGGGCACAATTCTTACCAATGAGATGCATGCTCATAATACATTTGAAGAACCCGATAAGGTTCATACAGTAGCATTTGACGGATGTAAGATTAAGGATAATAAACTCGTATTTACCATCCCGGCTTGCAGTGTTCTGCACTTGGAGGTTACGGTTTAATAAGGAGGTTCCGTATGACACGGAAAAGCTATCAGAAAATATTATCAAAAGTGTTGGCGGTAAGCATGACGTTTTCAATGTTTTTTGGGAACGGTGTTGTAAGTCCTGTTTACGCAGAGAAGAGCAGTTCATCTGCTGCAACGGTTACTGCGACAGGGAATACAGTGGCTAATGGAGACGTTTTCAGTATTGAACGACTGACATCCAATTATTCCATTATAAGTAAAAACTACACTGCAAGTGCTTATAATGGTGAAGGCGTTGAACTTAAGATGGATAAGATCCTTGACAGTAGCGACAAAGCTTATCTTGCTAAGGATAATTATGAATATGGTAATGGCGTTATAGACGTAAGCAGTGGAGATGTTGTTCACTTAACTGTAGTAGTTCCGGAAACGGCACTTTACAAAGTGGGATTTGATTATCTTTCCTATGATGAATCGATTCTTCCGATTGAGTTCGCGCTTAAGGTTGACGGAGAGTATCCTTTCTACGAACTACGTAATCTTACTTTTGAGACAACATGGTCACAGTCGGATGAACCGTCACTTGACCGTTACGGCAACGAGATTGTTTCTTTACCGACCAAGCTTATTCAGTGGGAAAACAAGTTTTTATCGGATACCAGTTACAGATATGCAGAGCCTTTCAGTATTGAACTTAAGGCAGGTAAGCACGAGTTTGAGATAGAGGTAAGCGAAGGTAATTTCCTTCTTGGTAACATTTATCTTGAAGCACCTGTGAAGGTTCCGGAGTATACAGGCTCACAGGCAGCTCCCGGTAAAGAACTTATCACTATCCAGGGTGAAGATTTTTACTTAAGAAACAGTTCTTCAATTCATGCAATCGGAGAGTATAACACAGCACTTAAGCCTATATCCGTAAAGGAAACGGTACTTAATACTGTTGACGGAGATTCCTTTAAGACTGCGGGACAGACAATTACATGGCAGTTTAATGTGGAGAAGGCTGGATACTATTACATAGGCATGAACTACAGACAGTCAACCAAGAGTGACTTCCCGGTATTTGTTGATGTTAGAATTGACGGAGAGATTCCTAATACGGAATTCCAGAGTG
>JAZNXQ010000071.1:0-3349 GCA_045593945.1 Lachnospiraceae bacterium
ATCTCCGCAGTATAAGTCATTAACCGAAACTTAAATTCAACTTTTTCTCTTTCAAGATCACTCATTTTATCAAGCAATAAATCTAACTTTTGACTATCTGTCATATCCTCACCCCCCTAAATTTTTTTACAAAAAGGCCCGTCGGCCTGTGCAGACAGCACAAACACAACGAGCCTTGATATTAAGATATACCATTTTTTTCCATCTGTCAATAGTAATTATTCATTAACCCTATTAACCAAATAAATACCAGCGCACACAAGTCCGAGTGCTATCACAAGCTCAAGTCCGAAGTTTGAACTCTCGTGCAGGAACACGAAGGACAGCAACACACTAAAAATAGGATTGGTAAACGAGTACACTGCTACCTTTCCGACAGGGTTATGCTTTAACAAAATACCCCATATGGAATACGCAACTGACGAGATAAGTGCAAGATATATGAGAAGTATTACTGACTTTACGCCCCATCCGCTAAGCTGACCGCCCATTGCGAAACCGCAGATTGTCATTATAATTCCGCCGAATACAAACTGGTATCCGCTAAGAACTACAGGATTTTCTTTCTGGGAATATTTCTTAACAAGCGCAGAGGAAAGTGCGTATGCGATAGCTGCAATAAGAATCGCACCCTCACCCTTAAATGTGAATCCGCCCGTAAGTCCCGACGGGTCGAAATTAATAACGATTACACCCGCAAAACCGATAAGACACCCGATAAACTTTTTAACCGTAAGCTTCTCATATTTGAAAATCAAACAGGCCATAAGAATAGCAATAAACGTCTGTGAACCATTGATAATCGCGGACTTAACACCTGTTGTATAAGCGAGTCCCATGTAAAAGAAAATGTACTGGAATACTGTCTGCACAAGACCTAACTTGCAAACCATACCCCATGAGCTTTTCTGCGGGAACAACGGTTTACCTGCGATAATGCTTCCGAAAATCGCCGTAAGAATTCCGGCAATAACAAAACGCACACCGGCAAAAAGTATTCTTGATGCAATATCATCCGCGCCTACACCAAACCACTCATAACCAATTTTGATAGCGGGAGTTGCGCTTCCCCATAAAAAGCAACACAAACAGGCAAGCAACGCAATTCCAAGCGGTTTTGTAACAAAAGACTTTTTATCGTTCATTGTAATTTCATCTCCATACATCATAATTCTTCTGTGTGATTTACTTTTTTAATCTAACCGACACATAAAAAGCACCGCCGACAGTTCTACTACCGCCGGCGGATACCTTATATTTACTTCATTCTACTCTGATTACTCAGTAATATTTTTGTGAATTTCCTGAAGTGAGCAAACTTCAATCTGTCCCTTTGTCTTAACAGCCTTGATACCTTCTGCCGTAGCCATAGCTGCTGCCATAGTTGTCATGTAAGGAATCTTCTTCTTGATAGCCGTCTTACGGATGTAGCTGTCATCAAACATGCTCTCTTTTCCGGCAGGTGTATTAATAACAAGCTGAATCTGTCCGTTCATGATTAAATCTGCAATATTGGGTCTGCCTTCCTGAAGCTTAAATACCTTCTCTGCAGGAATTCCGTTTGCAATAATTGTCTCGTAAGTTCTGCCTGTAGCAAGGAGCTTAAAGCCACACTCATGGAACGCTTTTGCAACCTGGGGAAGCTCTGCCTTATCTGCCGAGTTAACACTGATAAGAACCGTACCTTCTGTCGGAAGCTTAGACTGTGTAGCCTCCTGTGCCTTGAAGAATGCCTCACCAAAGTTTGATGCCAAACCGAGAACCTCACCTGTTGAACGCATCTCCGGTCCGAGTAGCGGGTCAACCTCATGGAACATGTTGAACGGGAATACCGCTTCCTTAACACCAAAGTGTTTGTAGTTCTTCTCTTTGAGTGCCGGAACGGGTGATTCCTTACCTGTAAGCTCTGAAGTAATAATCTGTGTTGCGATATTAACCATATTGATACCACAAACCTTGGATACTAACGGAACTGTTCTGGATGCACGGGGATTAGCCTCTAATACGTAAACCACATCATCCTCAATTGCATACTGCATGTTCATAAGACCGCGTACATTCATCTCAACCGCAATCTTTCTTGTGTATTCCTTAATTGTCTCAAGATTCTTCGCTGAAATATGCATTGAAGGAAGGATACAAGCTGAGTCACCTGAGTGAACTCCGGCAAGCTCGATATGCTCCATATCAGCAGGAACAAATGCGCTTGTTCCGTCACTGATGGCATCTGCCTCACACTCCATTGCATGTCTTAAAAATCTATCGATAAGAATCGGTCTGTCAGGTGTTACACCTACTGCCGCTGCCATATATGCACGGAGATTTTCCTGATCGTAAACAACCTCCATACCTCTTCCGCCGAGTACGTAAGAAGGACGAACCATTACGGGATATCCTATCTCCTCTGCAATCTCAACTGCTTCATCAACAGTTACTGCCATACCTGCCTGAGGCATCGGAATCTCAAGCTTATCCATCATGGCACGGAACAAATCTCTGTCCTCTGCCATATCAATAACTGCCGGCGGTGTACCAAGTACGCGTACTCCTGCTTTCTCAAGATCTGCAGCAAGGTTAAGCGGTGTCTGTCCACCGAACTGTGCGATTACACCGAGAGGCTTCTCTTTCTCGTAAATGCTGAGAACATCCTCAAGTGTAAGCGGCTCAAAATAAAGCTTATCTGATGTATCATAATCCGTTGAAACTGTCTCGGGATTACAGTTAATAATAATTGTCTCAAATCCAAGCTCTTTAAGAGCAAGTGCAGCATGAACACAGCAGTAGTCAAACTCGATACCCTGACCGATACGGTTGGGACCTCCACCAAGAATAATAATCTTCTTGTTGTCTGTAGCAACTGTCTTGTCCTCTGCATTATATGTTGAATAGTAGTATGCTCTGTCTTCTGTTCCGCTTACGTGAACACCTTCCCAAGCTTCCTTGATACCGTAACCGATTCTTGTCTCACGAATCTTTGTCTCATCAATTTTAAGAAGCTGGCTTAAGTACTTATCTGAGAAACCGTTCTTCTTAGCCGTCTCAAGAGTAGCTTTCTCAAGAGCCTTCTCACCCATGGCCATAAGAGCCTCTTCTTCTTCAACAAGCTCCTTCATCTGCTCAAGGAAATAGTGCTTAATCTTGGTAAGATTATAAATCTCTTCGATTGTAGCGCCCTTACGAAGTGCCTCATACATAATAAACTGACGCTCACTTGTAGGAACACGGAGCATCTTAAGAAGCTCTTCTTTTGTTTTGCTGTTGAAATCCTTTGCAAAACCAAGACCGTATCTTCCTGTCTCAAGGCTTCGGATTGCCTTCTGGAAAGCCTCCTTGTATGTCTTACCGATAC
>JAZNXQ010000072.1:0-2428 GCA_045593945.1 Lachnospiraceae bacterium
AGTATACGGTAAAGGCTACTCTTCTGAAAGACAGAGTGACACTGACTGTTGATACTTCAGGAGCTGGGCTGCACAAAAGAGGATACAGAGTATGTGATGTAGCAGCACCTATAAAAGAGACATTGGCAGCGGCTATGATACAGCTGAGCTTTTGGAGAAAAGACAGGATACTCCTGGATCCTTGTACAGGCTCCGGCACGATCCCTATCGAGGCTGCTATGATAGCGAGAAATATCGCGCCGGGACTAAACAGAAGTTTCGCATGTCAGGAGTGGGGATTTATCGATGAGAAACTTTGGAAGGAAGAGAAAAAGTCCGCATTTGAATCCATTGACTATGACTCGGAGTTAAAAATATATGGATTTGATATAAACAGAAAGGCAGTAGATGCGGCAAAGGAAAATGCAGAGGAAGCAGGAGTTGACGACTGTATAGTATTCAAAAAGGCAGATGCATCGAAGCTCAGACCTATAGGCGATAACGGGATAATCGTAACAAACCCGCCTTATGGTGAACGTATAGGTGAAGAAGAAGAGATACGTCAGATATACGATGGCTTCAATAGATTTTTCAATGAAAACCCGGACTGGTCATTATTCATGATAACTACTGACAAAGAGGCAGAAGAAAAAGTTATGGGCAGGGAAGCCAACAGACGAAGGAAGCTGTATAACGGCAGACTTGAAACTTGTTATTACCAGTTCCATGGAGAAAGAAAATGAATATAACCATAAACCGAAATGAGAAGAACCCTCTGTATATACAGATTTCCTCACAGATAAAGGAAATGATATTCAGCGGGAAACTCGTTAACGGCAGCAAACTTCCGTCGGAAAGACAGCTTGCAGATAATTTAAAAGTACATAGAAATACTGTGATCAGGGCTTATAACGAATTAAAAGATGAAGATCTCATAAGTTCGTATCAAGGTCAGTATTATTATGTGAGTTTCGGAACGATGTATTATGGGATGGTAAAAAAACCTGTTAACTGGGAAGCGCTCATTAAAGATGACTACATCAGTTTCGACAGTGATTTCGACGAGTTGTTCAACAAATCTTACGAAGAAGATATCATCTCTTTTGGAGGTGGAGTTGCTGCCAGAGAATTATATCCGCATGACGAGGTCGCAACTGTTTTTGATGATGTTTTGGCAGAAAGAAAGGACAGGGCATATTTCTATACACCGTACCAAGGTGACTATGAGCTCAGAAAACAAATAGTATCTTTTTTGAGCACTAAAGGCATAGTGACACATCCGGGAAACATACAGATGTTTACAGAGAATAATCAGGCCTTTGACTTTGTTATGACTCTCATGCTGATGCCCGGTGATAAAGTCATAGTTCCGGAAGCCTTATCGCCTGATATTTACAGAGCGATACAGTTTGCCGGCGGGCAGCTTGTTACTGTGCCCTTGGATGAAAATGGGATGATATGTGACAATTTAGGCCCTTTGATAGAAAAGGAGAATCCTAAATTCATATATGTAGACTCCAGCTTCAACAATCCGACAGGAACAATAATGTCTCTTGAAAGAAGAAAGACTTTGCTGGAATTATCATATAAATACAGGGTCCCGATAATAGAAGAAGATGAGGGCTCGGAATTATATTATGATATAGACAGTATGCCATCTATAAAATCCATGGATACAGGGAATAATGTGATATATATGTATTCGTTCTCTCTTACTATGATGCCGGGTGCGGGTATATCGTTTACCATAGCAGATACCGGAGTTATAAAAAGACTGAGCGAATTAGTATCTATGAAAATCGTTTCTCTGGATTGGGTGCCTCAGATGCTGCTTCTTGAATATATGAAGCAAGGGTTGTTTTACGAGAGACTGGATGGATTCAGAGAGCTATATCATCATAAGCGGGATCTGATGTGCAGATACCTTGATGAATATGGCGGAGATATAGGGTTGGAATACACCAAACCAAAAGGAGGGGTGTTCTTGTGGATAAAGCTCCCTTCAGGGATAGATGGACGTGAGCTTCTGAATGATGTACAGAAATCCGGAGTGACATTTATACCGGGGTATATTTTTTATCCGCAAAGCCATCGAGGTAATGACTATATTAGGCTGAATTATTCTTACCCTACGGAGGCTCAGATCAAGGAAGGGACGATAAAATTTTGCCAAATTACTAGACAGACACTACTGAAAATTCAGAAAAAATAATCTTGATAATTTTAGAAACGTTGAAAATACACAGCTGGTATAATAAATAATAGACATACTGGTACTTTTAATGTAAGGGGTGTTGTAGTATTATCAACTCATAGACACTACAGAAATTGGCAAATAAAGATAATATATTTATAAAGGAGATTAAGAATATGGCAGTAAATTTAAAGGGAAGAAGTTTTTTAACACTGATGGATTTCAGCAGAGAAGAAATCAGATATCTTCTGAATC
>JAZNXQ010000073.1:0-1678 GCA_045593945.1 Lachnospiraceae bacterium
AATTGCGGAACTGGAGTTTACTGAGTTTATGTATGCGCCTGATTTGGTAGAAGAAGACAGGGATTATGTAGATGAGAAGGTACTTGATGCAAAGATTCGTAACGGAGTTCTTTATGTATCAATTTCGCATCTGACTTATGCAGAATCGGCTCCATCGAATGCTTATATTATGGCGATTAGTCTTGAGGATTACAGTGTGATCTGGAAGAGTAAGCCGCTTGTATGTAACTCTTATAATTTTGAAATAGTGGACGTTATTATTTTTACAGGATACGGTTTTACGGCAGAACCGGATTATTTGTTCCAGATTGATAGGTTGACCGGAAATGTGTTGGAGACTTATAAGTTAAAGAGTAAAGCAGATTATATTATTTACAAGGATGATAAGCTGTATGTGCGTACTTATGATACGGACTATGTATTTGAGGTGACAAAGTAGAAGCAGCGTTAGTTGCCAATTGCAATGAAAACACTTTTGTGATACTCTATCCCATGTTTGAAGAAGGATTGGAGTTATCACAGATATGTGGATTTTCTTAGTATTATTTTATGGAGTGCTGAAAGGTATCAGGGAAATAGTGAAGAAGATGGCGCTTAAGAAAAACAGCGTTATTGAAGTGTTATTTTTCTATACCTTTTTGGCATTCCTTTTTGTTTTACCGCAGGCAAAAGATGCCGGTGGTCTTGAGGCAAAAGCGTATATTGCAATTGCCGCAAAGGCATTCTGCGTATTCCTTGCATGGATATTTAGTTTTAGGGCTATTAATAAGATGCCGCTGAGTCTCTATGGAGTATTGGATTTGTCGCGAGTATTGTTTGCAACATTGTTAGGCGTTGTTGTATTGCACGAAAGTCTTGGGATGAAGCAGACATTTGGACTTATATTTGTATCATCCGGACTTTTACTGTTAAAATACCATCCGCCGTTTTTATACAGATTATTTATAAAAGATGAGAATACGATTACGGATGAAAGTATAAAGCATGCATCCAATGACAGCGTAAAACCAATTTACATATTTTTTGCATTCTTTTCCTGTATGATGAATGCATTATCCGGACTCTTGGATAAAATTTTAATGCAGGATATGAACAGTTCCCAGTTGCAGTTCTGGTATATGTTGTTCATGGTGTCTTACTATGCGATATATATGCTTGTTACACGCACCAAATTAAGCCGTGATGTGTGGGAAAACGGTTGGATATGGCTTCTCAGTGTTTTGTTCGTGGCGGCAGATAAGGCATTATTTATTGCAAACGGAATGGCGGACAGCCGCGTTACGATTATGACGCTGCTTAAGCAGAGCGGCTGTGTGGTTGCCATACTGGCAGGAAAGTTTATTTTTAAAGAAAAGAATACAGGTTATAAGCTTTTCTGTGCTATAGTAATTGTATTGGGAATTGTAATAGGAGTAATGTAATTATGAAACGACTTCTTGTTTATTTAAAAGCTTATAAAAAAGAATGTGTGTTGGCGCCTTTATTTAAAATGTTGGAGGCGTCCTTTGAATTGTTTGTTCCGCTTGTCATTGCAAGTATGATTGATAATGGAATAGCAGGACAGAATAAAGGAATACTTGTCAGGGATTTCGGTATTCTTGTAGTGCTTGGCTTTATTGGTCTTGTAGTGGCTGTAACGGCGCAGTTTTTCTCGGCAAAAGCGGCAGTCGGATTTGCG
>JAZNXQ010000074.1:0-7930 GCA_045593945.1 Lachnospiraceae bacterium
TATCAGCAACCGGAATAGTATAATAATTCAAAAAGTACTTTTCAAAACAAACATCCGCTGCAACAATATCCCTTGCCGCATCAACGCCGACAAAGCGATAATGCCAGGGCTCATATGCGATACGAGTAATATCTGTTGTATCTTCTTCGTATCTTAAAATAAAACCATATTCATATGCATGTTCCTTAAGCCAGATACCTGCAGCTGTATTTGCAAAACCCTCATTAAGTCCGCTTCCGGCAATAAAATCTATTGCAAGTCCAAGATTATGCTCACTCTTACCCGGTTCTGCATGATAAAGATTTGTCTGAATAAGAGCATTCTCATACGAAAGCCCTGATTTAAGATACTTGTTCAGTGCATTTTTATATAATCTTTCCTGTGTTGCAAGCGTTCTGTAAGCAGATGTGATTTTAAGTGTAACTCCGTCTGCTTTTGCTGCTTTTATCATAGCCGACAATGCGCCTGCAATATTTGCATCAACATAATATCCGCTTACCTTCTTCTTTGTAAGCTTAAAATTCTCCGGCATGGAATTGTTGTAATTAACAAGCACAAGATTCCAAGGGATAATACTGTTATCAAGCTTGCCATCTGCCGTAAAACCATACTGGATATCATCAATAAGAACAACACCTGTCACAGGTTTACCTGTAGAATCAAAGAAATATGTATCTCCGTTAATTATCTTCCAGCCGGACATATCATTCATAAGCTTGCCATCAGCCCCAAAATCATATGTCTGACCGTCAATAACCTGACTTCCGATAAACATATCGCCGTTGTCCGGTCTGAAATAATACGTAGCACCGTTAAATGTCATCCAGCCAACCTGCATTTCACCGTTAGCTTTAAGGAAAAACTTCTGTCCCTTCCAATTAAGCCATCCTTTAAACAACGCACCGTTTTCATCATAGAAAAACCATTTGCCGTTAGCATCCAGTACCCATTTTGCTTTGTTGATATCCGGTGCGTATGCTGTATCAGGTGTATTGGTTATTTCCGGTGTTACCGACATCTCAGGCGCAACAGGTACCTCGGGTATTACAGGCACTTCAGGCACTACAGGTACTTCAGGTGTAACAGGTACTTCTGGTGTAACAGGCACTTCAGGTGTAGCAGGCACTTCTGGTACTGTTTCCTGCTGTACTTCTCCATTTTCCGCAAGAAGCTTACCGTCTGCTCCAAAAGTATATGACTTACCATCTATAGTCTGTGTTCCGACAAACATATCTCCGTTATCCGGTCTGAAATAATACTTTGCACCGTTAATAGTCTGCCAGCCCATAAGCATCGCACCGTTGGCACCAAGGAAAAACTTCTGTCCGTTCCAATCAATCAAACCAATCTGCATGATTCCGGCATTATTCATAAAATACCATTTACCGTCACCATCCAAATGCCAATTAACAACTTTGGTTCCGTCTTCTTTTATGTAATTCCACTTGCCTTCTTCAAGTTTCCAACCATATCCTGACTGTTCATAATAGAACACTTCAGCTGCATCAACATTATTAATACAGCCTGTGCCAAGTAAAATAGCAGCAAATAAAACGGTAAGTAAAACTTTTAACGATTTGCAAGTTCCTTTATTATATCTTCCCATGTAACTCCTCTTTCCACCATAAGCACCATTACGTGATAAAGGAAATCAGCGATTTCGTACTTTATCTCTTCTGCTTCAGGATTTTTCGCTGCAATTACAATCTCCGTTGCTTCTTCTCCGACTTTCTTAAGTATCTTATCTATGCCTTTGTCAAAAAGGTAATTCGTATAAGAGCCTTCCTTCGGGTTAACTTTACGGTCTGCTATGACACCATAAACATCTTCAAATACCTTAGAAATATTAGTCTCTTCATATTCCTTCTTGGCTATTTCCTCAAAGAAACACGAGCGTTTGCCTGTATGACATGCCGCTCCGACCTGTGATACCTTCGCAAGAATTGTATCTCTGTCACAGTCTGCCGTAAGTGACTTAACATACTGGTAATGCCCTGATGTCATGCCCTTCTTCCAAAGTTCGTTACGACTTCTGCTCCAATATGTCATCTTACCGGACGCGAGTGTCTCCTTGAATGATTCCTCATTCATATAAGCAAGCTGTAAAACTTCATTGGTCTTATAGTCCTGCACAATAACAGGAACCATACCATCCGAATTCGTCTTAAATTCCGACCACTCAATATTACTCTTGAGAAGCTCCATATTGAGCCCGTTCACCTTACACGCAAATTTGAATGCGGTAATATTAGTATCAACGTCTGAAATATGCTTACCGGAAATTCCTGACACAAAATCTTCCTTAAGCGTCGCCATAAGTTCAGCAACTATCGTATAAGAAACATCCGCAATAACATCTGCTTCAAGCTTTGCCGCCACATTTTTAATCTCTTCCGGAGTCTTTGCATCGGCATCCAAAAGTAACCACTCATTGGCTACATCCTTGAATAATTCCGCATTTTCATTACAAATAACAACTGAATCAGTACAAAGAACAAGTGAGTTTTTACCAAAACGCTTAACCGACTCTTTAAGCGCCGGTGTCTGAGCTTCAAGTGACTCTCTGCTGACATACAAAACAGCCTTTTCGGCACCGGTATAAAGATACTTCTTCGTATCCTCGAATCTGTTGACTTTACCACCTGCATACACAGGAATCTCACTGTCTCTGATTAACTCTCTCATGAAGTTGAGATTTTCTTCATGCTCTGTATCGTTCTCCCAGTATAAATCCAGTAAAACAAGTGCATCCGCGTCATAAATGCTGTAATATGCTCCTGCACCGCCCTTTTCCGTTGTTTGGAATTCTTCTGTACATAATCTGTCCAAAAACAGCTTTTGATTCTTTATGTACAACATGGGTATTACTTTTTTAGTCTTCATTATTTTACTCCCTTTTCAAACAACTCAATCGCACGACGCAAATCGACACGTTTCTCATACAACGCTTTACCGATAATTGCACCTTTGATATTGCTGTTATACAAATTCTCCAAATCCTGCATTCCCGACACTCCGCCGGAAGCAATTATATTCATTCCCGTAATATCCGTAAGTTCCTTAGTAGCCTCTACATTAGGCCCCATAAGCATACCATCCTTACTGATATCAGTATAAACGATATTCTCCACACCGTAGGACTTCATAAGCATACACAAATCCGTTGCCTTCTGATTGCTTAACTTCTCCCAACCTTCAATCGCAACAAATCCATCCTTGGCATCCACGCCAACCACAATATGCTCACTACCGTACCTTGCCACAATATCCTTAATAAACTCAGGATTCTCTACTGCCTTGGTACCAATAATAACTCTATGTATTCCAAGATTTAAAGCCGCATCAATGGCCTGTGTACTTCTGATACCGCCACCAAGCTGAATCGGACATGAAACGCTCGCAGCAATCTTAGCAATAACATCTGCGTTAACAGAATATCCTTCGAGTGCTCCGTCCAAATCTACCACATGAATAAATGTAGCACCTGAGTCCTCCCATTTCTTAGCGATTTCCCAAGGCTGATTGGAATAAACTTCTATATCCTTAAATAAGCCCTGTTTTAATCTTACACATTGTCCCTGTTTAATATCTATAGCCGGGTAAAGCTGCATAACAAAATCCTCCTAAGCAAGTGTACCTTTTGTAGATAATACATCCGTAATTCTCTCATCGCGCTGAGTTGCAATATCAAGTGCCTTCGCAAAAGCCTTGAAAGCAGCCTCAATAATGTGATGAGCATTAGTTCCCGATATCTGCTTAATATGTATATTCATTCCTGCACTATATGAAACCGCATAGAAAAACTCTTTTACAAGGCAGGTATCAAGTTCTCCGACCTTCTCCTCCGTAAAAGTCAAATCATACTGAAGATACGGTCTTCCTGAAATATCAAGCGCACAAAGCACAAGCGCGTCATCCATCGGAAGCATAAAATTACCGTAACGCTTAATTCCTGCTTTGTCACCGACAGCCTCCTTGATTGCCTGTCCAAGCACGATTCCGACATCCTCTACCGTATGGTGTCCGTCAACGTCAAGATCACCCTTAACCGCAAGCTCCAAATCGAACAAGCCGTGTCTTGCAAAGCTGTTAATCATATGGTCAAAGAAACCGATTCCGCTTTCCGTTGTGCATTTGCCCGTACCGTCAATTGCAAGGCTTAATCTGATGTCTGTTTCATTTGTTTTTCTGTTAATCTGTGAACGTCTCTCCATATAGCACCTCACTATTATTCTTCAAATCTAACTTTAATTGAATTTGCATGTGCTGTCAAGCTTTCAGCCTCCGCAAAGCTGATAATATCCTTGTGAATTACTTCAAGCGCTTCTCTTGAGTATGATATAATGCTTGACTTCTTGATAAAGTCATCAACACTAAGTGCAGAGAAGAACTTAGCTGTTCCGTTAGTCGGAAGTACGTGGTTCGGACCTGCAAAATAATCTCCGAGAGGCTCTGAACTGTACTCTCCGATGAAAATAGCGCCCGCATTACGAATCTTGGTCATCGTCATAAACGGATCCTTTGTTACGATTTCAAGGTGCTCTGATGCTATATCGTTAGCAATGTCAATAACATCGTCCATATTGTCTGCTATAAGTATATAACCGTAGTTCTCAAGCGATGCCTCAAGAATTGATTTTCTCGAAAGCTGTGCCACAAACTTATCAACTTCTTCCGATACCTTCTTCGCAAGCTCATCACTTGTTGTAACAAGGATTGCAGACGCAAGCTCATCATGCTCTGCCTGTGAGAGCAAATCAGCCGCAACGTATCTGGGATTAGCCGTCTCATCTGCAATCACAAGGATCTCACTCGGGCCCGCAATTGAGTCGATGCTTACGTGTCCGTAAACTGCCTTTTTTGCAAGGGCAACATAAATATTACCAGGGCCTACAATCTTATCAACCTTTGGAATACTCTCTGTACCGTAAGCAAGTGCCGCAACAGCCTGTGCACCACCCACCTTGTAAATAACATCAACACCGGCTTCGTTTGCTGCAACAAGAGTTCCTGCGTAAATCTTACCGTCTTTTCCCGGAGGTGTTGTCATTACTATCTCATCAACTCCAGCAACCTTTGCAGGAATTACATTCATAAGTACTGATGAAGGATATGCCGCTTTACCCCCCGGTACATATACACCTACACGCTGAAGTGCTGTAATCTTCTGTCCGAGAATTGTTCCGTCGGGCTTTGAGTCAAACCAGCTGAACTGACGCTGTTTTTCGTGATATTCACGAATGTTCTTCATTGCTTTGCGGATTACTTCAAGAAGTCCGGCGTCAATCTCATCATATGCCGCCTTAATCTCCTCTTCCGTAACTACGATATTGTCCGCATTAAGATCATAGCCGTCAAACTGCTTCGTATATGAAAATACTGCAGCATCCTTCTCTTCTTTTACTGCTGCAAGGATTGCATTAACCCTGCTTTCATACTCTGTATACTGGTTGGGGCTTCTTTTAAGAAGATTTTCCAACACGTTCTTACGTGACTGATCGTCTAATTTAATTGTTCTCATGTTTATTCTCCCTTCTTACTCTGCAAATACGCTCTTACGTCCGTAATAAGCTTTGTAATACGTTCTTTTTCCATCTTCATGCTAACCTGGTTAACTACCATTCTCGCAGAAAGCGGACAAATCTCTTCAAGCACCTGAAGACCGTTAGCCTTAAGTGTCGAACCGGTCTCAACGATATCCACGATTACTTCAGAAAGTCCAACGATGGGTGCAAGCTCTACCGAACCGTGAAGCTTGATTATCTCCACTGTCTGATGCTTCTGGTTATAAAAATAATCCTTCGCAATATTCGGATATTTGGTAGCAACACGGATAAGTTCCTTATGTTTTAAAAGCTCCGCGCTTGATTCCGGTCCGATAACACACATACGGCACTTCGCCATATTAAGATCTATAACCTCGAATAACTTACGACCTTCCTCTAAGATTGTGTCCTTACCTACGATACCGATGTCAGCCGCACCGTACTCCACATATGTGGGAACATCACTTGCCTTTGAAAGGATGAACTTCAACTTATATTCTTCGTTAGTAAAGATAAGCTTTCTTGTATCCTTATCTCTCATCTCGGCACAATCAATACCCATGTTCTCAAATATGTCAAAAATCTTTCCAAGTCTTCCTTTAGCCAACGCTATTGTTAAATATCTCATTACAAGCCTCCAAATAATTTATAGTTCCGGGACTTTTATCTGTTACATATCTTAAAATGCTTTGTGCCCTACTTATTCTGACATGTAAGTAAAAAACCCGGGTCTGTTGTACCCGGGTGACAGTGTTCAAAAGGATACTCATCATCACGGATACAAAACAACACAAAAAGCAATTGTATCCATGAAACTCCACAGTTACAATCGCGCTATGCCATGATGGTGATGATGATTAAATATGCAAAACATATCTTTGTCCTTCCTTTATGTATGATTATAAATAAATATCTTAGGTAATTATACTTTTTTGCTCTGTTATTGTCAAGCACTACAATTATAATTCTTATTTCCCATATTATATTCCCAAATCATCGCCAAAAAATTTTACACTATTATGTATTTATTTTTATGCACAGTTATGTTATAATAAAAACGATAGTGTGTTTTTACACATAAACGAATAATAATATACATTACAACGGAGGTACATATATGTTTTCATTTGATGAAGTACAGTCTTTTGACGCTGAAGTTGCTTCTGCCATGGAGCAGGAACTCGGAAGACAGAGAAGCCACATTGAGCTTATTGCATCTGAGAACTTCGTAAGCAAGGCAGTTATGGCAGCTATGGGCAGCCCGCTTACCAACAAATATGCAGAAGGATATCCTGCAAAGAGATACTACGGCGGTTGCGAATACGTTGATATCGTAGAGAATCTTGCAATTGAGCGTGCAAAGAAATTATTTGGTTGTGACTATGCTAATGTTCAGCCCCACTCAGGTGCTCAGGCTAACATGGCAGTATTTTTCGCAATTGTTAACCCCGGCGACACAGTTATGGGTATGAACTTAAATCACGGCGGACATCTTACACACGGAAGCCCCGTTAATATGTCAGGTAAATATTTTAACATCGTTCCTTACGGTGTTAACGATGACGGTTTCATCGATTATGATGAAGTAAGACGCATCGCTCTTGAGTGCCAGCCTAAGTTAATCGTTGCAGGTGCTAGTGCATACGCAAGAACAATTGACTTCAAGAAATTTAGAGAAATCGCTGACGAAGTTGGTGCAGTTCTCATGGTTGATATGGCTCACATCGCAGGTCTTGTTGCAGCAGGCCTTCATCCGAGTCCATTCCCTCACGCACACGTAGTTACTACTACTACTCACAAGACACTTCGCGGACCTCGTGGCGGTATGATTCTTGCTAACGCAGAAGCTGCCGAGAAGTACAACTTCAACAAGGCTATTTTCCCCGGAATCCAGGGTGGCCCTCTTATGCATGTAATCGCTGCAAAGGCAGTTTGTTTCAAGGAAGCATTAGAGCCTGCTTTCAAAGAGTATCAGCAGCAGATTCTTAAGAACGCTCAGGCACTTGCCAAAGCTCTTATCGCAAGAGGATTCAATATCGTTTCAGGTGGCACAGACAATCACCTCATGCTCGTTGATTTACAGAGCATGGGCGTTACAGGTAAGGAAGCTGAGAAGTTACTTGACGCAGCTAACATTACATGTAACAAGAACACAATCCCGAACGACCCTCAGTCTCCTTTCGTAACAAGCGGTATCCGTCTCGGAACACCTGCCGTTACATCAAGAGGCATGAAGGAAGAAGACATGGAAGTTATCGCAGAAGCTATCTACTTAGTTATCAAGGATGTTGAAGCTAATAAGGATAAGGCTATGGCGATGGTTAAAGAGTTAACCGACAAATATCCGTTGTATTAATAAGATATAACCTTATAAAAACTTAGGG